>DATFFV010000576.1:0-6662 GCA_035249885.1 Gammaproteobacteria bacterium
TCGGAGCCGCCGGCCCAGGCGACGCCGAGACGGCGCGCGAACGCCTGGCCGGCGCGATCGCCGGGCCTCGTGAACGCGTAGACGTCGCGTCCCTGCGCGCGGGCGACCTGCGCGAGCAAGTGCGCCGCGGCGCCGAAACCGTAGAGTCCGAGTCGCGCAGCGTCACCCGCGGCGCGATACGCCCGATAACCGATGAGGCCCGCACAGAGCAGCGGTGCGGCTTCGACGTCGCGATAACGCTGCGGCACAGCAAGGCAGTAGCGCGCGTCGGCGACGACGTACTGCGCATAGCCGCCAGGCGCCGTGTAGCCCGTGAAACGCGCCTCCTCGCAAAGGTTCTCGCGCCCGTGCGTGCAGTAGTCGCAGCGGCCGCACGTGGCGGCAAGCCACGGCACGCCGACGCGGTCGCCGAGCCCCCATTGCGTGACGTCGCGCCCCAGCGCCGCCACTCGCCCGACGATCTCGTGGCCGGGCGTCACCGGATAGCGGAGGTCCGGCAGCTCGGCATCGAGCACATGGAGATCGGTGCGGCATACACCGCAGGCCAGCACTTCGATGAGCACTTCGTTCGCGCCGGGCTGCGGCACGGGCACCGTGTCGAGCGACAGCACCTGTCCCGGGCCGTGCGAACGCATCGCGATCATAGTGCCCGGCGGCGGCATGTGCTTCTCGCTCGAGGCTCACCGCCGCTATTCTGGCGGCTCGCGCGGCACTTGCCTATCCGCGCCGCTCGAGGGCTGCGGACCTTGCGGCCGGCCGGAAACTCTTCCCGAGTCTCGCTGCAGATCACCGGGGCGGGCCGGGAGCCGCTAGAATCCGGCTGGCACACCCCTCACCGAGTGCGCCGGCACCAGAGCCGGACGAGACCTCATGAGCCGATATTCAGCCGCGGTTTTCGCTACCCTCACGGTGCTTCTCACCGCTCAACTCGGCGTCGCGCTCGGCCAGACGAGCTCGCCCATCGAGGTCATCGAAATCATCGGCACGACACCGCTGGGCGCCGAGCTCGACGCCGACTCCATCGCGGCAAACGTCCAAACGGCGACAGCCGAGGAGATCCGCGAGCGAGGCGCGCTCGATCTCGCGGACTTCATGCGCCGCAGCTTGGGCAGCGTCTTCGTCAACGAGGCGCAGAGCAACCCGTTGCAGCCCGACGTGCAGTACCGCGGCTTCGTGGGGTCCCCGTTGCTCGGGCTGCCGCAAGGGCTCGCCGTCTATCAGGACGGCGTGCGCAGCAACGAGCCCTTCGGCGACACCGTCAACTGGGCACTGATCCCCGAATCCGCGATCGACTCCGTGTACCTCTTGCCGGGCGCAAATCCGCTGTTCGGCCTGAACGCGCTCGGCGGTGCCATCGCGATTCGCACCAAAGACGGGTTTACGAGCCCGGACACGCGCGCCGAGGTGCTCGCGGGCTCGTTCGGGCGCACGGCACTCCAGGCCGAGACGGGCGGCACGTTCGGCGGAGGCTTGGGCTATTTCCTCACTGCGTCGCACTTCGAGGAGGACGGCTGGCGCGACTTTTCGCCGAGCGAGGCCGAGCAGATATTCGCCAAGCTGAGCTCCGAGGGTGAGCGGTCGCGCATCGATACGAGCCTCACGCTCGTCGACACGGACCTCATCGGCAACGGTGCCGCGCCCGAGCACCTGCTCGAGCTCGAGCCCGAGGCCATCTTCACGCGCCCGGACCGCACGCAGAACGACCTCGCGATGCTCAACGTCACAGCCGAGCAACGCGTATCGGACGCGATCACGCTGCGCGGCAACCTTTACGTGCGGCGCAGCGACATCAGCACGCTCAACGGCGACGACTCCGACTTCGAGGAGTGCGAGGACACGCCGGACTTCATCTGCGAGGAGGAAGACGGCGCCGAAGAGATCGCGCTCGACGAGAACGGCGACGCCATCGCCTTCGACGACGAGCTCGAGGGCGCCACGATCAACCGCTCGAGCACGGAGCAGGACGGCGCGGGCTTCGGCTTGCAGGCCGACATCGAGAGCCGGCTCGCGGGCCGCGACAACCTGTTCACCGCAGGTGTCGCGTACGACGCGGGCGACATCGCCTTCGGGGCGAGCACCGAACTCGGCGCGCTCGACGCGACGCGGCTCGCCGTGCCCGGTGGCGTGTTCGTCGGCGAGGCGTTCACAGGCCTCGAAGCCACCGTGGAGAACACGGGACTCTTCGTCAGCAACAACTTCTCGCTGGGCGCCACCGGCACGCTCACGGTGTCGGGCCGCTACAATCGCACGCACGTCGTGCTCGAGGATCAGCTCGACGACGACCTCGACGGCGACCATACGTTTCAGCGCTTCAATCCCGCCGTCGGGTTCACGATGGGCAACGACGCGCTCAAATTCTACGTGGGCTACAGCGAGGCCAATCGCGCGCCGTCGCCCGTCGAGCTCACGTGTGCCGACGAGGACGACCCGTGCCGTCTGCCGAACGCGTTCCTCGCCGATCCGCCGCTCGAGCAGGTCGTCGCAAAGACCTTCGAAGCCGGAGTACGCGGCGCCTTCGCGGAAGGCCGGTGGCACGCGGGGCTGTTCCACACGACGAACGACGACGACATCCTGTTCATCAGCGCGGGCGCCCTGACCAACCAAGGGTTTTTCGACAACGTCGGCGAGACGCGCCGCTTGGGGTTAGAGCTCAACGTATCCGGTGAGGCCGGCGACAAGGTTGCGTGGTCCGTCGACTACACGCAGCTCGAAGCCACGTTCCGCGAGGGCTTCAGTGTGCCGAGCCCGAACAACCCCGAGGCCAGCGACGGCGAGATCGCCGTCGAGCCCGGCGATCACCTGCCGCTGATTCCCGAACGCTTGCTCAAGGCGGGCCTGCGCTTCTCGCCATCCGCGCGTTGGACGTTCGGCCTCGACGTGATCAATGCCGCCGGCGCTTACTTCCGCGGCGACGAAGGCAACCTCGCCGAGAAGCTCGAGGACTACACGCTGCTCAACGCGCGAATGGAGTACCGGCTCGGCGAGCACGCGAGCCTGTTCTTGAGCGTCGACAACTTGCTCGACGAGGAATACGCGACGTTCGGCCTGTTCGGCGAGGCCGACGAGGTGCTCGGCGCCAACTTCGGGGAGCCGAGCTTCTTGAGCCCCGGCGCGCCACGCGCGGCGTGGGCCGGCGTCCGCGTGCAGTTCTAGGGCGCGGCGCGCCCTTCGATCGCGAGCGGCTCCACGCGCCCCGCCGGCAAGTGACCGTCGCGGCGCGCTGCAAGAAACGCCCACAGCTCTTCGTAATACGGCGCGACGTTCGGGTCGCGCCCGCGCGGCGGCATCGTGCTGCGCTGCCCGAGATAACCGCGATCGAGCGCCGCAAAGAACTCGCGTTGTGCCATCGTGCGCAGCCGGTCCGTGAGATCCGGTGCGTAGCTGGAGCCGCGCGCGTCGGCCGCATGACAGCTCGCACACTGCGCCTGGAAGACGCGCCAGCCGATGTAAGTCGCAACGTCGGCGCGGCAAACGCCCGCGTCCGGCTCGCATTCGACTCGATACGGCGGTGTCGGACCGGGAGACGGCTGCGCCGCACCGGCGTGACAGCCGAGCGCGGCGCAAATCGCGATTAGCCAGCGAACGTTACGCACCTGCTCGCCGCGTGCCCGCTCCTCGGCAACTGCTCCCGGCAACTGCTCCCTGCGTTGCTCTACCTCGGGCATCCCTGCCCTCGCCTGCGTTGCTCTACCGCGGGCATCCATGCCCGCGTCAGAAATGAATGACGGAGCGGATGCTCTTGCCTTCGTGCATGAGATCGAAGGCGTGATTGATCTTGTCGAGCCCCATGGTGTGCGTGATCATCTCGTCGACTTTGATCTTGCCGTCCATGTACTGCTTGACCATTCCGGGCAGCTGCGTGCGGCCCTTGACGCCGCCGAACGCGCTGCCGCGCCACACGCGCCCGGTGACGAGCTGGAACGGCCGCGTGCTGATCTCCTGACCCGAACCCGCGACGCCGATGATGATCGACTCGCCCCAACCGCGGTGGCAGCATTCGAGCGCGGAGCGCATGAGCTGCACGTTGCCGACGCACTCGAACGAGTAGTCGACGCCCCACTCCGTCATGCCGACGATGACCTGCTGGACCGGCTTGTCGAAATTCTTCGGGTTGACGAAGTCGGTGGCGCCGAGTGCGCGCGCCATCTGTTCCTTGTCGGGGTTGATGTCGACAGCGATGATGCGCTCCGCCTTCGCCATCACGGCGCCTTGAATCACGCTCAAGCCGACCCCGCCGAGGCCGAACACGGCCACGGTCGAGCCCGGTTTGACTTTGGCCGTGTTCAGCACGGCGCCAATACCCGTCGTGATGCCGCAGCCGAGCAGGCACACTTTCTCGAGCGGCGCCTTCTTGTTGATCTTCGCCACGGCGATCTCGGGCAGCACCGTGTACTCCGAGAACGTCGACGTGCCCATGAAGTGCAGGATCGTCTTGCCGTTCTTAGAGAAGCGGCTCGTGCCGTCGGGCATGAGACCCTTGCCTTGCGTCGCGCGAATCGCCACACAAAGGTTCGTCTTGCCCGACTTGCAGAACTTGCACTTCTTGCACTCGGGCGTGTAGAGCGGAATCACGTGATCGCCGACTTTGACGCTCTTGACCTCGGGGCCGACCTCTTCGACGACTCCACCGCCCTCGTGGCCGAGAATCGTCGGGAACGCGCCCTCGGGATCCGCGCCCGACAACGTGTAGGCATCCGTGTGACACACGCCGGTCGCGACGAGCCGAACGAGGACTTCGCCTTTCTTCGGGCCCGCGAGCTCGATCTCCTCGACGCTCAACGGCTTGCCGGCTTCCCACGCGACCGCTGCTCTCGTTTTCATTGTTCTTGCCCCCTGCAAGCTCGAGTTGGTTTGGGCATGATTGTAGGGACTTGCCTGCCTGCCGAATAGCCGTCGATGGACATTTATCTCGGGCTCGGATCGAACCAAAGCGATCGCCGCGACAATCTCGCCCGAGCGCTGGGGAAACTGGCTGCGCACGGCATTCGCCTCGTGCGCGTATCGCCCGTCGTCGAGTCGCCGGCCATGCTGCCCGACGACGCGCCCGCGGATTGGAACGAGCCTTTTCTCAACGCCGTGGCGCACTGCCGTACGGCGGCGGCGCCCGCCGAGCTGCTCGACGCGCTCAAGGCCATCGAGCGCGAGCTCGGTCGCACGGACCGCGGCCGCTGGGCGCCGCGGCCCATCGATCTCGACCTGCTGCTCTACGGCCGCGAGACGATCGCGACCGACCGGCTGCGCGTGCCGCACCCCGGCATCGCCGAACGCGCGTTCGTGCTGACGCCGCTCGCCGCGCTCGAGCCACACCTCACGATCCCTGGCTTGGGCTCGCGCACGGTGCTCGAGCACGCGCGCTTAGGACGTCGCCACCTGCCCATCTGGATGGGCATCGTCAATCTCACACCGGATTCGTTCTCCGACGGCGGCGAGCTCGACGACGAGGCGGCCGTCATGGCGCGCGTCGCCGAGCTCGCAACCGCGGGCGCAGCGCTCATCGATCTCGGCGCCGAGTCGACGCGGCCCGGCGCGACGCCGCTGACGGCCGACGAGGAATGGGCGCGGCTCGAGCCCGTGCTCGGCCGACTCGTCGAGCTCTACGCGGGTGACATCTTGAGGCCGTGTTTCAGCGTCGACACCTATCACGTCGAAACGGCGCGCCGCGCGCTCGCGCTCGGCGCCGACGTCATCAACGATGTGAGCGGCTTGACGGCGCCGGCGATGGTCGAGCTCGCCGCGAACAGCGCCGGCGACTGGATCGCGATGCACAATCTGGGTGTACCCGCGGACCGCGCACGGACGCTGCCGGCGGATCAAGATCCCATAGCAGCCGTCGAGCGCTGGCTCGAGGAACGGCTCACCGAGTGGCAGCGCGCGGGGCTCGACCACGCGCGCATCGTGTTCGACCCCGGGATCGGCTTCGGTAAGAACGCGCTGCAGTCGCTACGCATCTTGCGCGACGTGCGGCGGTTCCATCGCTTCGGGGTGCGCGTGCTCGTCGGTCACTCGCGCAAATCGTTCATGCACCATGTCGCGGCAACCGAGCGCGGCGATCGCGACCTCTTCACGGTCGGCGCGTCGCTCGAGCTCTGTAACGCCGGCGTCGACATCTTGCGCGTGCACGACGTCGCCGCACACACCGCAGCCTACCGCGGCTGGTCGCACGTCAGAGACGCCACCTAAGGAAAGGCCCATGTCCGAAAACCTGATCGCCCGGCTCATCCCGCACCAGGGGTGTGTCATCACGCGAACGGAACACGGCATCGACATCGCAGGATCCGCGATGAATTGGGTCATGTCCGCGGCCGTCGCCCCGCTCGTGTGCCGCGCGCCGTTCACCTTCCGCGTCGTCGGCAAGACCGATTCGACGAACCTGCGAATGCATTGGCACCGCGGTGAGCTGATCTTCAACTGGGAGTGCTCGGTGCGCGAGCTGCGCGTGCACGACCCGGCCACCGCGGAGCAGCACAGCCTCAAGGGCAAGGGATTTCTCTCGACGACCGACTGGCACGACATCGAGTGGGAGATCGGGCTCGATCGCATGCGGGTCATCGTCGACGGCGAGGTGCGTTTCGACGGCGCGGGCAATTATTCAGGAATCGAATCCGCGCCGTCGGTCGGCCCCTGCTTCGGCAGCACGGTCTCGGTCCGCGAGTTCCTCATCA
>DATFFV010000577.1:0-7230 GCA_035249885.1 Gammaproteobacteria bacterium
TTCGCGCGCCGGCAGCGCATCTCGAGTACAGAGACGACATCAGTGGCAGTGCGTCGCCACAGGGCGGCGTGCGGGGGTCGGGTGGGGTTTCGTTCAGGCAGGTTTGCTGCGTTCGCCTGCGCGTACGCGTGTGCACTTTACGGCTGCGGTGGCTCGGATTCGGACCCGGCTGCCTCGGGCAGCCCTGCGCCATCGCCGCCCCCACCCCCCGCCACATCAGCGCCGCCCGCGCTCACGGGGACACCCGCCACGGTGGTGTGGCAGGGCGACACGTATTCATTTGCACCGAGAGCCGTGGATCCCGACGGCGACGCGCTCGTCTTCGAGATCGAGAATCGTCCCCCCTGGGCCACCTTCGACGCCGTCACCGGGCGACTCAACGGCGTTCCGGGGCCGGCTGATGTGGGCGACAGTCTCTCCATCCGCATCGGCGTCAGCGATGGGCGACACCGCGTCTGGCTGCCGCAATTCGACCTCACGGTTCGAGCCGTCTCGCACGGCTCGGTGCTCGTGACGTGGGAAGCGCCGACCGAGAACACGGACGATTCGCCCCTCGTGGACCTCGCGGGCTTCAATATTTACTACGGCGCTGATCCAGAGCCGACGGCAACCGTGGCGGTCGTCGGCACCGGTATCACGGCCTATCGGATCTCGGGCCTATCTCCCGGCCTCTACTATTTCTCGACCACGGCCTTGAACTCGCAAGGGATCGAGAGCGAGCGCTCCGACGCCGCAGCCATGCTCGTTCGCTAGCGCGCGTCGCTCGGCTGTCGGCGCGTCGCGCCCCGGCCCGCCTCGATCGCCGCGTTCGCCGTCGCCTATCAACAACACATCCTAGCCGCGGATTGCCTACTCGCTTGTCACGGCGGCGCGGCACGCATCTTGCAGAACCTCCCGCGAGGAACGGACGTCCGTGCCTCTACTACGGTTCTACAACCAAGCATCGGAGGTATCGCCATGAACAAGTATGTAGCCTTGCTGGCTCTCGGCTTGACGAGCCTGGCGCTCGCCCAAGCGCAAGCCCTTCCGCCGTTCGAGCAAGTGGACGCCAACCGCGACGGGCGCATCAGCGCGATGGAAGCGGCGGCGGTCGAAGGACTGGACTTCCGCACCGCGGACACGAATCAGGATGGCGCCCTGAGCCGCGAAGAGTACGACGCGCAGAAGAAGTAGTAGTAATGGCTGCGGCCGACGGTCAACGGGACCGTGACGAGACGGTCCCGTTGATCCGCCGGCCGGAGCGCACGCGCGCGCTCAGCGCGTTGCCGCACGACCGTGCGGCGCTCGGCTACCAGCGCACGCAGACGCTGATGCTGTCGGGACACCGCGTGCGGATCGGCGGTTTCGTCCGCAGGAACGGCAGAATGCCGGTGTCCCAACGGCGGGAAGCGTCCCCCGCCCAGGTGTTGCGGACCCAGAAGATGTGGTTCAAGCGCAGCGTGTTGTAGGCCCAGTCGTTGATCTGCTTCGGCGTATAGTCGCGCAGCTCGCCGGCCTCGACCGAGCTGCTGAGCGCCAACAACCACCGATAATCCGCTCCGAACTCGCCGGTCCAGACGCGCTGGCCCAAGGTCTTGGTGCCTGGAAAGATGTTGGAGCCGCCCGCCGCCGCACGCGGCACGACGAGGGACTGCAAGAGATCATCCATGAGGTCGGCGGAGCCGATCCAGTTCGTGTACAGGAAAAAATTCGAGCTCGGCATCGCGATTCGCACGGCCCTGGCCAGTCGCTCGTACTGCGCCTCCAGCTTGGCGTGCGAGTAGCCGCCCGGGAACGGCGTGTTCAGGCTCAACGTCGTCTCCTCGGTGGCGAGCCCTTCGAACCGAATGTCGTCGTCGTAGCGGCGACCGATCGCCGAATGCAGCGCAATGAGGCGGTCCATCACCGCGGGCTCCCACAAGCGCGCGACGTAGCCGGTCTTGGTGCGCACGATGCCGCCGTTGTACGTGCTCGAGAGCAGATAGTTCGGAACGATTCCGCCGCTCGACGAGGTATTGAAGGCGCGGTCGATGACGCGCACGACGAGCTGCTTGCGCGTCGGCTGCGCTCGCAGCTTCGCGAGATACGCATCGATTGCGGAGAAGTCGTAGACACCTTTCGAGGTCTCGAGGTCGTGCCAGCGCATACGAACCTGGACCCCCTTGATCGAAGGCTCGTCGCCGATCTCTTGGATATTTTGCAGGACCTGCCACTTCGAGTCGTCGGTGCCGAACATGACGTAGTGACCGGGATGCCATTTGATGCCTTGAGCTGCCGCGGACGCGGCGAAGAACGATGTCAGCGCGCACAACAGGACGCCGACCGGGAAACCCTTTCTCATTGCCTAAATACTCCTTTATTGTGGAAGCTCCGCGCGGATAGGCCATACCCCTTGCCGCCCGCGGGGCGCAAAATCGCGCGCGACTGTCACACGGCTTGGGCCGCAGCACAAACCGTCGTCGGGCGGCAACACTTCGCGCTCGAGTGGCGGAGCCCGAGCCGCTCTGCGCCGCGGCGCGAAGTACGGAAAACTCCAGCATCGGCGCGGCCTCCGAGGGGTTCCGATGGCAGGGTTGTCTAGGTATCGTGGATGGCTATCGGGGTCGGGTGCGATCGAAGTGTTGCTGAATCGCCGACAAGTGTTAGCGGCTACCGCGGGATTCGCGGCGGCCGGCACGGCGCGCCTTGGCTTCGGCCAGACGGCCGCCCAGGGGCTGCGCGTCACGGAGCTCGGGCCCGAGCTCACGCTGATTGCCGGCGCCGGCGCGAACGTCGTCGCGCTCGGCACGCCCGACGGTACGCTGCTCGTCGACGGCGGTGCGGCACAGCACGCGGCCGCGCTGCAACGTGCGCTCGCCGAGCGCTGGCCCGATCGGCCCGTGCGAGTCCTGTTCAACACCAATTGGCGCGAAGAGCACACGGGCGCGAACCGAGCCGTGCGGGCCTTGGGCGGGAGAGTTTTGGCACACGAGAACACGAAGCTCTGGCTCGGCGCCGATTTCTTCGTCGACTGGGAGGGCCGGCACTACGCGCCACACTCTGCGGCGATGCTCCCGAACGAGACGTTCTACACGTCGGGCAGCCTCGATTTCGGCGGCCGACATATCGAGTACTGGCATTTGCCGCGCGCGCATACGGACGGCGACGTCGCCGTCTACTTTCCGGACGCGAACGTCCTCGTTGCGAGCGATCTGCTTGCGGTCGGCCGCTATCCCGTGCCGGACTACGCGACGGGCGGTTGGATCGGCGGTTTGCTCGATGCGTCGAAGGCTCTGCTCGGCAAGACCGACGCGAGCACCCGCATCGTCGGCGCGCAAGGCGCCGTGTGCGGCCGCGCCGAGCTCGAAGCGCAGCTTACGCTCTGCGCCGCGGTGGCGCAGAAGGCCGCCGAGGCGTTCCGCGCCGGCGCGAGCCTCGCGGACTTCCTCGCGTCGAAGCCGACGGCGGCGTTCGACGCGCAGCGCGGCGACCCCGACACGTTTCTCAGGCTGGTGTACAAAGGTGGGTTCGCGCACCTGCGCGAGCTCGGCGGAGTGATTTGATGTCTGTGCGAGGCGGGCCATGAATCGTCGCGCCGCGATCGCGGCGGGCACCGCGGTGGCTGCGCTCGGCGCGGGCGCGCTGTGGCTCGTGTGGCACGACGCTCCCCCCACGGTTGCCGAGCAGTGGCCGCTTTTCGGCGAATATTGCGTCGAGTGCCACAACCGCGACGACTTCACGGCCGAGATTGCGTTCGAGCGGCTGTCGCCCGAGTCGGTCGCGCACGAGCCCGAGATCTTCGAGGCCGCCGTGCGCAAGCTGCGCGGCGCGCAGATGCCGCCGCCGGGCGCGCTTCAGCCCGACAACGAGACGCGGCGCGCGTTGATCGTCGCGCTCGAAGATGCGCTCGATTCCGCGGCCACCACGGCACGGAACCCCGGACAGGTCGCACTGCATCGCCTGAACCGCACCGAGTACGCCAACGCGATCGCCGATCTGCTCGCGCTCGACGTCGACGTCGAGGCGTTGCTGCCGAAGGACGACGAGAGCGACGGTTTCGACAACGTTGCCAACGTGCTCAAGGTTTCACCGTCGTTCCTCGAGCAGTACATCGGCGCCGCGCGCGTCGTCAGCGAGATGGCCATCGGCAACCCGCGCGCCAAACGCGACAGCCGTGTCTTCTACGCCGACGCCGGCAGCAACCAAAACTACCACGTCGCCGGCATGCCGCTCGGCACGCGCGGTGGCATGCTCGTCGAGCATTTCTTCCCGGCCGACGGCGAGTACGAGTTCGACTTGGGCGGCCTCGCGCGCGCACGCTACGTCGAAGGTCTCGAGTATCGGCACCGATTGATCCTCGCGATCGACGGCAAGAAGGTGTTCGAGGACGAGATCGGCGGGCCCGACGACGTCGAAGCCGTAGACCTGCGCCAGGCCGCAGCCGTCGCCGAGATCAACGGTCGCTTCGAGGACATCCGCGTGTCGCTGACCGCCGGGCCGCACACGATCGCCGCGACGTTCGTCGCGCGCACGATGTCGGAGTCCGACGCCGTGCTCGAGCCGTTCGTGCCAGGCGGCGGGGAGGTCGGCATCATCGAGGGCGAGGAGAGCCCCCTCAAAGTGGAGCGCCTCGAGATCAACGGGCCGTTCGCCCCGTCGGGCGTCGCCGAGACCCCGAGCCGCCGCCGCGTCTTCACCTGCCGGCCCGCGACGCCGGCCGACGAAGCGCCCTGCGCGCGCGAGATCTTGACGCGCCTCACGCGCCAGGCGTTCCGCCGGCCGGTCACCGACGCCGATCTTTCGACGCCGCTCAGGTTCTTCGAGGCCGCGCGCGCGAGCGGCGGCTTCGAGGCCGGCGTGCAGAGTGCGCTCATGATCGTGCTCGCGAGTCCGGAGTTCCTCTATCGCTTCACGACGCCGCCCGAAGGTTCGGCGCCCGGCGCCGTGTACGCCGTCGATCAATACGGGCTCGCGTCGCGGCTGTCGTTCTTTCTGTGGAGCAGCCTGCCCGACGAGGACCTGCTTGGGCTCGCCGAGCGCGGCGAGCTTGACGACCCGCGCGTCGTCTCTCGTCAAGTCGAGCGCATGCTCGCCGATCCGCGCGCCGGGGCGCTCGTCGACAACTTCGCGCAGCAATGGCTCGACATCCGCGGCGTGCGCGACATCGTGCCCGACCCCGTGATCTTCCCCGAGTTCAACCCCGACTTGAGTCTCGCGTTCGCGCAGGAGCTCGAGCTGTTCCTCGCGAGCGTGCTGCTCGAGGACCACAGCGTGCTCGAGCTGCTCGACGGCCAACACACATATTTAAATGAGCGCCTCGCGCTGCACTACGGCGTGTCCGGGGTGCGCGGCGACACCTTCCGGCGCGTCGAGCTCTCGGACGAGAACCGCTTCGGCCTGTTCGGCAAGGGCGGCATTCTCATGGCCACGTCGTACCCGAATCGTACGGCGCCCGTGCTGCGCGGCGCCTGGATCCTCGAGGCCATTACAGGCACGCCGCCGGCGGCGCCGCCGCCGAACGTCGAGGCGTTTCCCGAGACGCAAGAGGGCGAGCAGCCGAAGACCGTGCGTGAGCGGCTCGAGACGCATCGCTCGAATCCATCGTGCAACGGCTGTCACGGCGTCATGGATCCGCTCGGGTTCGCGCTCGAGAACTTCGACGCGATCGGCGCGTGGCGCGTGAAAGACCGCGACGCCGGCTCGCGGATCGACTCGTCGGGCGAGCTCGCCGACGGCACGGTCGTGGACGGTCCCAAGGATTTGCGTGAAGCGCTGCTCGCGGACCCGACGCAGTTCGTGCAAACATTGACCGAGAAGCTCATGATCTATGCGCTCGGCCGTGGCGTGGAGCACTACGACATGCCGGCCGTGCGGCGCATCGTGCGCGACGCCGAGCGGCAGGACTACCGGTTCTCGGCGATCCTGGCCGGCATCGCCCTGAGCGAGCCGTTCCGGTTCAGCACCACGCCGCCGGTCGACGACGATCTCGCCGCGCAGGCCCGGGCGGTGGATTGACGAGGGCAGGGATGCCCGAGGTAGGGCAATGCAGGCGAGGGCAGGGATGCCCGAGGTAGGGCAATGCAGGAGCAATTGCCGGAGCAATTGCCGAGGAGAGCCAAGATGTTCGTCACGAAGAAGCATCTATCCCGGCGCACGGTGCTGCGCGGCGTCGGTGCGACGATCGCGCTGCCGCTGCTCGACGCCATGGTTCCCGCGGGCACGGCGCTCGCACAGACGGCCGCGGCACCTAAGCTCAAGCTCGGCTTCATTTACTTTCCGCACGGCGCCATCATGAAACAGTGGACGCCGGCTAATGAGGGCACGAATTTCGAGCTCTCGCCGCTGCTCGAGCCGCTGGCTCGGTTCAAGTCGCAGCTCACGGTCGTCAGTGGGCTCGAGAACAAGCACGCGGCCGGACCCACGCACGCGATCACGCCGGGCACCTGGCTCTCGGGCGTGAGTCCGCGCATCAGCCACGACCCGTACGGCGGCGTCACGGCCGACCAGATTGCCGCGCAGCACATTGGCCAGGACACGCCGCTGCCGTCGCTCGAGGTCTCGACCGAGGAGGCCGTCGGCGGCGGCGCCTGCGACCGCAATTACGGCTGCAGCTACGGCGCGACCATCTCTTTCCGCACGCCGTCGACGCCGCTGCCCATGGAGTTCAATCCGCGCAAGCTGTTCCAGCGCTTGTTCGGCCAGGGCGATACGCCCGAGGAGCGCGAGCTGCTCGCCGCGCAGTACGCGAGCATCCTCGACGTCGTCGCCGACAAGGCCGCGGCGCTCCAAAAGGTCGTCGGCGCGAGCGACCGGCGCATGCTCGCCGATTACTTGGAGAGCGTCCGCGAGATCGAGCGCCGCGTGCAGAAGATGGAGGCCAACGACCTTTCGCACATCGCGCTGCCCGACGCGCCCGTCGGCATTCCGTCGAGCTTCGACGAGCAGATGAACCTCATGTTCGACACCGTCGCGCTCGCGTGGACCGCGAACCTCACGCGCATCACGTCGTTCATGATGGCGGCCGAGGTCAGCAACATGACCTACAACCACGTCGAGGTGGCCGACGCGTTCCACGCGCTGTCGCATCATCAGAACAACGCCGCAAAGCTCGAGCGCTTGCAGCGCGTGCAGCTCTACCACTCGCGCGCGTTCGCGCGCTTCGTCGAGAAGCTGGCGGGCACGCCCGACGGCGAAGGCTCGCTGCTCGACAACACGCTGCTCGTCTACGGCAGCAACATGAGCGACAGCAACGCACACGACCACTTCCCTTTG
>DATFFV010000578.1:0-2265 GCA_035249885.1 Gammaproteobacteria bacterium
GCCGTCCTCGAGCAGGCTGCGCAGCATCCAGGCGTTCTTTTCGTGCACCTGGAGGCGTTGGGTCAGCAGGTCGCACGTCGGCTGGTCGTTGGCCTTCTCGGCGGCCTTGAACGCCTTGCGCGCGGTCCTGGCGACGGCTTCCTGCCCCGCGACGAGGATCCGGATCATCTCTGTCGCGCTCGGCACGCCCTCGACCTCCTCGATCGAGGCGAGCTTCGTGAACTCCTTGTACGTGCCCGGTGCCGGCAACCCGAGGGAGCGGATGCGCTCGGCGATGAGATCGAGCGCGTTCCAGATCTCCGTGTAGTGCTCCATGAATAGCACGTGGAGCGTCTGGAACATCGGCCCGGTCACGTTCCAATGGAAGTTGTGCGACTGGAGATACAGCGTGTAGCTGTCGGCGAGCAGGCGCGATAGCCCGCCCGCGATGACCGCGCGATCTTTCGCCACGATGCCGATGTCGATCGGAAAGGGTTTGGCCATGGTTCGTCCTCCGTGGTAAGAAAATGATCGATTTAGGCCGCGCGTGCGGCCCAGCGCTTCAGGTCCTCGAGCCCGCCGATGCGCTCGCCGTTCACGAACACCTGCGGCACGGTTTGCGCCCCGGCGATCGCGCCGAGGGCCTTGCCTCGCACCTTGTGCGCGAGCGGGATCTCGACGAAGTCGACGCCGCGCTCTTCGAGCAACGCCTTGGCCTGCGTGCAGTACTGGCAGCCGTCGCGCGTCAAGATCGCGACTTGGTCGGGCTTGCGCGCCTTGGGGTTCAAATACGCGAGCATCGTCGCCGCGTCCGACACCTCGAATGGATCGCCGGGCTTCTTGGGCTCGACGAACATTTTCTCGATGACGCCGTCGCGCACGAGCATCGAGTACCGGCATGAGCGCTTGCCGAAGCCGAGGTCGCCTTTGTCGACGAGTTGACCCATGCCCGCCGTGAACTCGCCGTTGCCGTCGGGGAGGAACGTCACGTTGTCGGCACCCTGGTTCGCGGCCCACTCATTCATGACGAACGCATCGTTGACCGAGAGGCAGACGATGCTGTCGACGCCGTTGGCGCGAAAGGCCGGCGCGAGCTCATTGTAGCCCGGCACGTGCGTGCTCGAGCACGTTGGAGTGAAGGCGCCCGGTAGTGAGAAGACGACGACGGTTTTGCCTTTGAAGATCTCGTCGGTCGTGACGTTGCGCCACTCGCCGCCGACGCGCGTGCGGAACGTGACGCGCGGAACCTTATTGCCTTCCTGGCTCGTGCTCATACCGAACTCCTCTACTCAAGTGGGAGCCCACTCTAGCGGCCGGCGGGTCCTGCGGGCCAATACTTTGTTAGTATTGCATCGATAGGTAGAAACTATCGATGGCGGTGGCCCCATCGTGACGTTGACCGAGCTCAAGTATCTAGTCGCCGTGGCCGAGGAGCAGCACTTCGGCCGGGCCGCCGAGCGCTCGTTCGTGAGCCAGCCGAGCCTCTCGGCCGCGATCAAGAACATCGAGGCCGAGCTCGGCGTGCGCGTGTTCGAGCGCAGCAAGCGTGGCGTTGCGGTCACCGAGGTCGGGGCCGAGATCGTGGCGCAGGCGCGGCGCACCCTCGAGGAGGCGGCCCGCATCACGACGGTAGCCAAGCAAGGCAAGAATCAGTTGCGCGGCGTGCTTAGAGTAGGGGTCATTCATACGATCGCGCCGTATCTCTTGCCGCAGCTCGTTGCAGCGTTGCGCAAGCTTGCACCCGCGATGCCGCTCGATATCGAGGAGAACATGACCGCGAATCTCGACCGGCTGCTCAAGGCCGGCGAAATCGACGTCGCGATTCTCGCCTTGCCGTACGAAGCGCAGGGCATCGCAGTAGAGCCGCTCTATGACGAGGAATTCCAGGTGGTCGTGCCGGCGCGGCATGCGTTCGCGCGTCGTCGTAACGTGCCTATAGACGAGCTCGACGGTGGCGATCTGTTGCTCTTGCCCGTCGGGCATTGCCTGCGCGATCAGGTGCTCGGCGCCTGCACCGAGTTCTCGCGGCCGCCGCCGCCGGGGCGTCTCGGCAACTCGCTCGAGACGCTGCGCAGCATGGTCGCCTCGGGGCTCGGGATTACGGTGTTGCCGGCGACGGCGCTCGTCGAGCGCTACCGTTCGCCGCTCGTGAAAGCGATACCGTTCGCCGAGCCGCGGCCGCTGCGCCGTATCGCGCTCGCGTGGCGCACGGCGTTCGCGCGGCCGGCCGCCGTGCGCAAGATCGTCGAGGCGATTCGCGGTCTCGACCTGCCCGTGGAGCTACTC
>DATFFV010000579.1:0-5092 GCA_035249885.1 Gammaproteobacteria bacterium
CCATTGGAACTTTCCTCGCGGGGCCCGGGACTAAACTTTCGGCACTCAGGATGAGTGCTCCCGCAATCCTCCCTAACGCGGGGTCTGAAGGGTCTCGACCACCCCGTCGGGATCCGGTGCCCCGGGTGCGTCCCCTGAATCCCGCACCCGGGGCTTCTTTAATTTCCCGTCGAGCCACTCGTCGAGCCAGCCGCGCGCCGCCTCGACGCCGTCGCGCGTCGGCGCGGAGAACCGCGTGACGAGCGCCTCCGGGCCGAGCGCCGAGCCGACCTGCCGTTCCACGGCGAGGCCGGCGCTGCGGCTCAGCTTGTCCGCCTTCGTGAGCAGCACGGCGACGGGCAGCTCGCGGCGTGGCTCGAGCCAGCGCAGCAGCTGGTCGTCGAGCCGCGTCAAGCCGCGGCGAATATCGACCGTCAAAACCAGCCCCACGAGCGAGGCGCGGTCACGCAGGTAGGTCTCGAGCAAGGTCCGCCAGCGCGCCTGAACCTCGGGCGTCACACGCGCGAAGCCGTAGCCCGGCAGGTCGACGAGCCGTCGGTCTTCGCCGAGCGAGAAGAAATTGACGAGCTGCGTGCGGCCCGGGGTCTTGCTGACTCGCGCGAGCTTGCGCGCGCCCGCGACGAGGTTCACGGCTGTCGACTTGCCGGAGTTCGAGCGGCCGACGAAGGCGACCTCGCGACCGCTGTCGTCGGGAAAATCCTTCGGGCTCGCGGCACTCTTGATGAATACGGCTGTCGGCACGGCGTGAGATGGGCGCGGTCGTCGCTGCTATGGGGACTCGCCGGTAGTGTACAATCTCGGCCGATTTTTCCTGTCACAACGATGTCGATGACGACCAAGAAATCCGCCCGTTTCGGCCTCGGTTCGACCGCGATCCTGCTCATGGCCGCGCTGACCGTCACGGCTGAGGGCCAAGAGGGCTCCGTCGAAGCGGGACGCTTGAAGTCGGCCACCTGCGCCGCGTGCCACGGCGTCGACGGCAACAGCGTGACACCGGACTGGCCGATGCTCGCCGGCCAACACGCGAGCTACATCGTCCGGCAGCTACAGGCATTCAAGAACGGCGAGCGGACCGACGTCACGATGAAGCCCTTCGCCGACCTGCTGTCCGATCAGGACATGCTCGACGTCGCGGCCTACTTCGCGGCCCAAACGCCGACGCCGAAAGGCGCCGATCCCGCGCTCGTGAGCCTCGGCCAGCAGATCTACCGCGGCGGCGTGCCCGCGCGCGGCATCGCCGCGTGCATCGCCTGCCACGGGCCCGATGGCTCGGGCAACCCGCTCGCGGCCTACCCGCGCGTCAGCTGGCAGCACGCCGCCTACGTCACCAAGCAGCTCAACGCTTACCGTAGCGGCGACCGCACGTCCGACGTCGACTTCGACCAAATGATGCGCAACGTCGCCAGAACGCTGGTCGACGACGAGATCCGCGCGCTCTCGAGCTACGTTCAAGGCCTGAACTAACCCGCTTTCGGGCCGCCCCACGGAGGGTTCGGTGATGCTTGAAAGGTTGTCGTTTCTCGCGATCTTGCTGTCCGTCGCGGCCTGCGGCGGGCCCACGGAGCCCGCGGCCGATCCCGACGCGCTCGGCGCGGAAGGGGAGGAAGCCGCCGTCATCGAGCCCGAGCTCGTCGCCACCGAATCGGGCGGCGCGCCGACGACGGGCCGTTTCGAGCTGGGCCGGCACTACCTGCGCCTATCGCCGACTCAACCGACGAGCTCGAGTCCCGACAAGGTCGAGGTCTGCGAGGTGTTTTGGTACGGCTGCCCCCATTGCTTCACCTTCGACCCGCTGCTCGAGGGCTGGCGCGAAGGTCTGCCCGAGCACGTGAGCTTCGTTCGCGTTCCGGCCGTCTGGAATCCGTTGCTCGTATTGCACGCGCGCGCTTTTTACACGGCCGAGGCGCTCGGCAAGGGCGCCGAGATGCACGCGGAGTTCTTCGCCGAGATCCACGAGCGGCGCAGCATGCTCGAGTCGGAAGCCAAGCTCGAGGCGTTCTTCGCACGCTTCGGCGTCGAGCCCGCCGCGTTCAAGGCGGCGTTCGACTCCTACGGCGTTCAGCTCAAGCTGCAACGTGCCGACGAGCTGAGCCGCCGCTATCGCATCGAGAGCGTGCCGACGATCGTCATCAACGGCAAATACACGGCGGGCGGCGGCGAGATCGCCAGCTTCGAGGAGTTACTCGCGCTCGTCGACGAGCTCGTGGTTGCCGAGCACGACGCGCAGTAACGGCGCACGTCGCGCCCGGGCCTCGCGCGGCCGGGTCGGGTCTTGAGTGACGGTCTGGCCCGGGCTTGTGGCTGCGCGCCGAATTGGGTCACACTCGGCCGCATGATGCCGCACTCGGCGCGCAGACGATTCCGGAGGTAGCGGTGAGCTCCAGAGCGCCCACGAGTTCCGTTGCATCGTCGGGCGCTTCCCCCGAGTTCCTCGGTCATCCGCGCGGTCTCGCAACGCTGTTCATGACCGAGTTCTTCGAGCGCTTCACCTATTACGGGATGCGCGCGCTGCTCGTGCTGTTCCTCGTCGCTGCGACCAGCGCGGCGAACCCCGGCTTCGGCCTCGACCCTGAAACCGCGGGCGCGATTTACGGGCTGTACACGGGCGCCGTCTTCCTCGGCTCGCTGCCCGGCGGCTGGATCGCCGACCGGCTCATCGGTCAGCGCAACGCCGTGTTCTGGGGCGGCGTCGTGATCATGGTGGGTAACTTCATCCTGGCGATACCCGCAACGCCGCCCGTGTTCTATCTCGGCCTCGCGGTGATCGCGGTCGGCGTCGGATTGCTGAAGCCGAACGTCTCCGCGATCGTCGGCTCGCTCTACGAAGGCCTACCCGGGGCGCGACGCGACGCCGGGTTCTCGATCTTCTACATGGGCATCAATCTCGGCGCGTTCGTCGCGCCGCTGGTCGCCGGTACCGTCGGCGAAGCGTGGAACTGGCGCGCCGGGTTCTTTTGCGCGGGTCTCTTCATGGCCTTCGGCGTCATTCAGTTCAAGCTGACGGAGCGCTATCTTGGGGTGGCCGGTCTCGCGCCCACCACGAATCCGCTGGAACGCCGGCGCGGCTGGCAGGCGGTCGCGATCAGTGGCGCAGTCGTCATGGCGGCCGCGGTCGCCATGTTCCTTGGCTACGTCCCGGTCAACGTCACGACACTCGCGCAAGCGTTCGGCGCGGCAATGATCGCGCTTGCTTTCGCCTTCTTCGGGTACGTCCTGCTGTTCGCCAAGCTCAGTCCCGAGGAACGCAAGCGCGTCGGCGTGATAGCGATCTTTTTCCTCTGCGCGGCAATTTTCTGGGCCGGGTTCGAACAGCAGGCGACGACGTTCAATCTGTTCGCGCTCGATTTCACGGATCGTTCGCTGCTCGGCGGTTGGTTCCCCGAGGGCGTCCATCCCGCCTCTTGGTACCAGTCGGCGAACCCGATCTTCATCGTGCTGTTCGCGCCGTTCTTTGCGTGGCTCTGGGTCGCGCTCGGCGCGCGCAACCTGAACCCCTCGGCGCCGCTGAAGTTCGGGCTCGGCCTCGTGCTGCTCGGCGTCGGGTTCCTCGTCATGGTGTTTGCCGCGCAGCTCATCGTCGCAACCGGCAGCGACGTCGCGCCGACCTGGCTACTGCTCGCCTATCTGCTGCATACGTTCGGCGAGCTCTGCCTGTCGCCGGTCGGTCTTTCGAACGTCACGAAGCTCGCGCCGCAGCGCTTCGTCGGCCAGATGATGGGCACGTGGTTCCTCGGTTCCGCGGTCGGCAATCTTTTTGCCGGCTTGATCGGCGGCCACATCGGTGGCGCCGAGGCGAGCGAGATGCCGCGACAGCTCATGATAATGACGGCGATCGGCGTGGGCGCCGGCGCGCTGATGCTCGCGTTCGCGCGGCCCATCCGCAGCTGGATGGGCGGCATTCGCTGATGCGCGGATGAGCACGCAGACACTGCTGCCGCCGCAGCTCACCGCACGCGCGATCGTCCTCGCCGTCGTGCTCGCGATGATCCTCGCGGCTGCGAACACCTACCTCGGCCTGTTCGCGGGCATGACGATCGCATCGGCCATACCGGCCGCCGTGGTCTCGATGGCCGTGCTGCGTGTGCTCGGCGGCGGTGGGATTCTCGAGAACAACATCGTGCAAACCGGCGGCTCGGCCGGGGCCTCGCTCGCGTCGGGCGTGATCTTCACGATTCCCGCGCTCGTGATCCTCGGCTTCTGGGACGACTTCGACTTCCTCTGGGTCGTCGCGATCGCGGCGCTCGGCGGGCTCCTCGGCGTGCTGTTCTCGGTGCCGCTGCGACGCTCGTTGATCGTCGAGCAAGGGCTCGCATTCCCGGAAGGCAAGGCGGCGGCCGAGGTGCTGAAGACCGGCGAGAACCCGGCCCAGGGCGTCAAAATCCTCGGTGCCGCGGCGCTCGGCGGCGGAGCCTTGAAGCTCGCAGCGGCGAGCGGTCTCGGCCTGATTCCGGACACCGCGGCAGTCGCGGCCTACGTCGGCCGGGGCATCGCGTACTTCGGCACGAATCTTTCGCCGGCGCTGCTCGCCGTCGGCTACATCGTCGGGCTGAACGTCGGCGCCGTCGTGCTTCTAGGGGGCGTCATCTCGTGGAACGTTGCGATCCCGTTCTATGCCGCGTTCGGGCTCGACGGTAATCCGGACCTCGCGAGCGCCGTAGCGGGGCTCGACGCCGAAGACGCTGCGGGAGTCCTTTGGAGCAGGCAGATTCGCTACCTCGGCGTCGGCGCGATGCTGGTGGGCGGTCTCTGGGCGCTGTTCAGCCTGCGCAAATCGCTGCTGTCCGGTGTCAAGAGCGGGCTCGCCGCGGCGCGCGCCGGCTCGCACACGATCGTCGCGCACACGGAGCGCGACCTGCCGATGAAGGGCGTGCTGATCGGTATCGTGCTGTTCACGCTGCCGTTGCTCGCGCTCTACCAGACCATCGTCGGCTCGTTCGCGGTTAGCGTCCCGATGACGATCATCATGATCGTCGCGGGCTTCCTGTTCTGCTCGGTCTCCGCGTACATGGCCGGACTCGTGGGCACGTCCAACAATCCGGTGTCGGGCATTACGATCGGCACGATCCTGTTCTCGGCCGCCGTGTTGCTCGTG
>DATFFV010000580.1:0-3695 GCA_035249885.1 Gammaproteobacteria bacterium
CCCGCGCGCACGCTGCTCGGCCGCGCGTCGCGCAAATCGACGACGGGCGCGATCTTGGCGAGGAACGCCGCCATCGCTTCGTCGGGCCGCCAACCCTTGGGCTCGCGGCTGCCGGCGCGGCGCGCGACGCCCGCCTGTACGACGCCGACGCCGGCCACCACCCACGCGATGTAGCCCGGCGCGATGCGCCGGTCGATGAAGCAGTGCAGCTTGTCGGTGTCCGCAATCGTGACGTCGGCGAACTCGTGCTCGACGCCGGCGAGGAAGCGTTCGTTCGTGCCGAGCCCGGCGCTGCGCGCGACCTTCGAGCGCGGGCCGTCGGCGCCGATCACGTAGCGCGCAGTACCCAGGCCGTCGATCGCGAAGCCGCTACGTTCCCGCTCCATGCCCGTAAACGTCGCGCCCAGCGCGAGCTTGGCGCCCGCGCGCTCCGTGGCCGCCGCGAGCCAGCGCATGACGTTCGGCGTGTCCGTCGCGAGGAAGTAGTACCCGGGCGCCGCGAGATCCACGAACTTGAGGTTCGGCGCGTATAGCCGCACGCCCGTGATACGCCGCACGAGGTGGGCCGGCAGGGAATCGAGCAGCGCGATTTGGTCGACGGCGTCTTTGACGATGATGCCCGTCGTGTGGAGCTTCGCGCCCACGTCGGTCTTCTTCTCGACGACCGTGACGCCCACGCCCGCGGCGGCGAGCGCGTGTGCGCTCGCGAGCCCGCCGAAGCTCGCCCCGACGACGACGCAGTCGGTGTCGGGATGCGATTCACGCGCGCTCATCGCGACGAGCCTACCTCAGCGCTTTGTGTACGTACGGTTCCGCGGCGTCGGCGACGCGCCCTTCGATGACGAACGTGTTGAAGGCGTCGGGGATCGGAATCATGGCTGTGATCGCGAGCCCCGCCTTGAAGTAGAGCGCCTCCCACTCGGCACGCGTGCGCTCTTTGCCCGGCAGCAGCAACATCATGTTGACGTCGAGCAGCTTGCTCGGCACGTCCGAGACGTCGCCGAGCGGCGGCAACACGGCGTCGATCGCGATGACGCGGCCACCGGGCTCGAGCCGCGCGCAGATGTTGCGCAGGATCGCGACGCACGACGCATCGTCCCAGTCGTGGAGAATGAGCTTGAGCACGTAGGCGTCCCCGGGCGGCACGTCCTCGAACATGTCGCCGGAGACGTAGCGGAGACGCGCGGCTACGCCCGAGTCCGTCACGGGCAATTGCGCCGGCGCCTTTGCGATCACCTCGGGTAGATCGAACACCACGGCGTGCAGCTCGGGATAAAGCTCGAGCGCCGCGAGCGCGAACACGCCGAAGCCGGCGCCGACGTCGACGAGGTTGCGGATGCCGCGGAGGTCGTAGCGCTCGAGTACGCCCTTCGTCGCGACGGCCCCGTGTGCCTTGCTCGTCTCGGCAAACTCCTCGAGCGCGCTCGGGTTCGCGGAGAGGTAGTCGAAGAACTCTTGGCCGAGCTGCGCGCGCGCCTGCGGCTCGGCCGTCGCGAGACCCTCGGGCAAACCGGTCCACACTTTCCAGAGCGTGCCACCCGAGTACTCGACGAGCCGCTTGAGCGTCGCCGGCGCGTTCCGCGTCAACAATTGAGACAACCGCGTGGGCCCGAACCTTCCTAAGGCGTCCTCGCTGACGACACCGAGCGCGGCACACGCGCGCAGCGCTCGGTGCAGCGCCGCAGGATTCGCACGAATGCCCGCGCGGCGCACGAGGTCGTCGGCTGTCATCGCACCATGCGCCAAGGCGTCGGGAACGTCGAGGCGCACGACTTCGGCCAGGATCTTCGCCGTCCACGCGCCGAACAGCATCTCGAGCAGCATCGCGTGCGGCGGTTTTTCCTTAACCTCGGTCACAACTATTCCGGTGTTGAAGAACGTGTGCAGCTCGACGACCGTGCGACTCTGACACGACTCGCGACGAAGATGCCAGCGTCGCACACGGGCGACGGCGGCCGCGGCCGGACGCTACCCCGCGGTATACTCGCGGCCGCTATGCCGGAACGGCCCCTGCTCTCCGTCAACGGAGTCACGCTGCAATACCGGACGGGCGAGCAGCTCGTCACGGCCACCTATCGCGTGAGCTTCGAGGTCCGCAAGGCCGACCGTTTCGTCGTGCTGGGCCCGTCGGGCTGCGGCAAGTCGACGCTGCTCAAAGCGATCGGCGGCTACCTGCGGCCCGTCGAAGGCGAGATGCTGCTCAACGGTACGCGCATCGGCAACCCGGGCCCCGATCGCGCCTTCGTGTTCCAGGAGTTCGATCAGCTGCTGCCGTGGAAAACGGTGCGCGACAACATCGCGTTCGCTCTCACGGCGAGCGGCAAGCTCGCGAAGAGCGCCGCCAGCGAACGCGCGCGACATTTCATCGACAAGGTGGGCCTCACCAAATTCGCCGACAACTTCCCGCACACGCTGTCGGGCGGCATGAAGCAACGCGTCGCCATCGCGCGCGCCATGGCCACGGAGCCGCAGATCCTGCTCATGGACGAGCCGTTTGCCGCGCTCGACGCGCTGACGCGCGGCAAGATGCAGGACGACTTGCTCGAGCTCTGGCAAGACACGAAGTTCACGGTGGTGTTCGTGACGCACTCGATCCCCGAGGCCATCCGCATCGGCAATCGCATCCTGCTGCTCACGCCGCACCCCGGCCGCGCCAAGGCCGAGCTCAATTGCGGAGGTCTCGACGTCCCGAGCGCCGGCGGCGAGCTCTTGTCGGCGCGTATTCAACGCCTGCTGTTCGATCGCACGGGAGCCATCGCCGATGTCTGAAGAACACGCCACCTACGCTGCTCGGCCCGAAATCCTCCACGCACCCGCGGTAGAAGCCAGCGGCTTCGCGGTCGTAACGGAGCCCCTCGGCTTCTGGGCCAAGCTCTACGGCAGCGGCGCGTTCCGCAAGACCGCGTTGCTCGTGGTGCTCGCGGCGATCTGGGAAGCGTACGCGCGCGCGCTCGACAACCCGTTGCTGTTCCCGACGTTTTGGGACACGGTTGGCGCGTTGCTCTCACGCATAGCCGACGGCGAGATCCCGGCGGCTGGCGCCCACACGGTGACGTTGCTGCTCAAGGGCTACGTCGCGGGGTTGATTTTCGCAGCGCTGCTCACGGCCTTCGCGACCATCTCGCGCATCGGCGCCGATTTGCTCGAGACGCTGACCGCGATGTTCAACCCGTTGCCGTCGATCGCGCTCTTGCCGCTCGCGCTCATTTGGTTCGGGCTCGGCGACTCGAGCGTGATCTTCGTGCTCGTGCACGCCGTGCTCTGGGCCGTGGCGCTCAACACGTTCGCGGGCTTCCGTGCGCTCTCGCCGACGCTGCGAATGGTCGGCCAGAACTACGGCCTGTCCGGTGTCGGCTATATCGCGCGGATTCTCATACCGGGCGCGTTCCCGAGCATCCTCACGGGGCTCAAAGTGGGCTGGGCGTTCGCGTGGCGCACGCTGATCGCGGCCGAGCTCGTGTTCGGCGTGAGCTCGGGCTCGGGCGGCTTGGGCTGGTACATCTTCGAGAACAAGAACGAGCTGCGCATCCCCGACGTGTTCGCCGGCTTGCTGACGGTGATCATCTTCGGGTTGTTCGTCGAGAACGTCGTGTTCCGCACGATCGAGCAGCGCACCGTGAAGCGTTGGGGCATGCAGACCTAGCGATCCAGAACGAGCGAGGCATCTTCCATGGCGTCGAGTAACATCCGTTCTT
>DATFFV010000581.1:0-7653 GCA_035249885.1 Gammaproteobacteria bacterium
AAAAAGATCATCGCGCGCTTGAAGGGATACCACGGCACGACGCTGGCCTCGGCCGGGCTCACCGGGCTGCCTGCGTTTCACAAGCTCTTCGACGTGCCGCTGCCGCCGTTCCTGCATACCGACGCGCCGTACTACTATCGCGGCGCACAGCCTCGCGAGAGCGAAGAGGACTATGCCACGCGGCTCGCGGCGAACCTCGAGCAGCTCATCGAGCGCGAAGGGCCGGACACCGTCGCGGCGTTCATCGCCGAGCCGCTCATGGGTGTCGGTGGTGTGCTGCTGCCGCCGCGCGGCTACTTCCCCAAGATCCAGGCCGTGCTCGCGAAGCACGACGTGCTGCTCATCGACGACGAGGTCATCACGGGGTTCGGCCGCACGGGCGAGCTCTGGGGAGCGCAAGCGTTCGACATGCAGCCGCACACGCTGACCGCGGCGAAGGCGTTGTCGTCGGCTTATCTACCGATCAGCGCCGTCGTCGTGCCCGAGTTCCTCTACGCGCCGCTCGTCGACGCGAGCGCAGAGATCGGCCTCTTCGGCCACGGGTTCACGTACTCGGGTCATCCCGTGAGCGCGGCCGTGGCCCTGCGCGCGCTCGAGATCTACGAGGAGCGCGGACTCTACGAGCACGTGCGGCGCATTGCGCCGCAGTTCCAGGCGCGGCTCGCGGCGCTTGCCTCACATCCTCTCGTCGGCGACACGCGCGGCATCGGGCTCGTGGGCGCGTGCGAGCTCGTGCACGACAAAGTCACGAAGGCCGCGTTCGAGGCGCGCCTCGGCGTCGGCGCGAAGTGCATGCAGATCTGCGAAGGGCACGGGTTGATCGTGCGCGCCATCGGCGACACGATCGCGCTGTGTCCGCCTTTCATCGTCAAGCCCGACGAGATCGACGAGATCTTCACGAAGCTCGAGTGCGGCCTCGACGACACGCTCGCGTGGGCCAAGCGCGAGCGGCTCGTGTAGCCAAGGAGCTCCGGTGAAACCTTCGCATGCCGTTCTGCTCGCCGCGATCGTCGCGAACGTGCTCGGCTGGGTGCTGCCCGCGATCGACGATTACCGCGGCTGGTCCGCGTTTACCGTGTCGTTGAGCCCGCTCTGGGCGTTCGAGGACTTTCGCGACGAGCCCGTGTGGCTGCTGATCCTCATGGTCGGGAGCGCTCTCACGAACTTCCTGTTCGTCGCGCTCGCCGCGCTGCTCGTGCGCGGCGGTGCTGCCAAGCTCGTGCTCTGGTGCGCCGCAGCGGCGACGTTGCTCGATCTGCACTGGGTGCTCACGCTCGAATCCGACCGCCGCTATCTCGCGCCCGGCTATTTCGTCTGGGTGTGCTCGTTCGCGCTGCTCGCGCTCGCGGCCTTCCTCGATCGCCGGGCCGCACCGGCCCCCCGTTAAGTCAAATCCTGTTGTCCGCCGAGGGCCCGTGCAGGGCCCGGCCTTGACGCGTGGGTGATTTCGTGATGATATCATTTATATATCAACCCAAGAGGTGCGATTCATGGCTGCTCCGTATTCCAAACCCACGGCCGAACGTGAACGCCAGCCCTTGAACGGCTGGCTGGCGCTGCTGCTCGTCGTGCTGTGGTTCGTGGCTGCAGTGGCGCTGTTTGTCTCGACTGCGGCGCAACTGGATGACGCGGTGCCGCCGGTTGCGGCAGCCCGGATCTTGGGCGCGTTTCTCATGGTTGGGCTCGGCATCTTCCTGTGCTTCGGCTTCTTCACGCTCGAGCCCAACGAGGCGCGCGTGCTGATCCTGTTCGGCGACTACAAGGGGACGGCGCGGCGCAGCGGCTTCCTTTGGGCGAATCCGCTTTATGCGCGCAATCGTGGTGTCGTGCCGGGGTCGACGCCCGTCGCGAAGAAGGTGAAGCTCGGGCCTGTTTCGGTGTCGGATGGCACCGTGACGCAGCCGAAGCTGAGGACCAAGCTCTCGCTGCGCGCGCACAACTTCAACAGCGAAACGCTCAAGGTCAACGACAAGCGCGGCAACCCCGTCGAGATCGCGGCCGTCGTCGTGTGGCGCGTCGAGGACACGGCGCAGGCCGTGTTCGACGTCGAGGACTACGAGAGCTACGTGCAGGTTCAGAGCGAGTCGGCGATTCGCAGTATCGCGAGCCTCTACGCTTACGATCACGGCGAGGAGCACGAGCCCACGCTGCGCGGTGGCGGCGACGAGGTCTCGCTCGAGCTCAAAAAGGAGCTAGAGGTGCGCCTCGCCAAGGCCGGAGTCGTCGTCGAAGAAGCGCGGCTCACGCACCTCGCCTATGCGCCGGAGATCGCGCCCGCAATGTTGCGGCGCCAGCAGGCCGAAGCCGTCATCGCGGCGCGCGAGAAGATCGTGCTCGGCGCCGTCAGCATGGTCGAGATGGCGCTCAACGAGCTCGCCAAGAAGAACGTCGTCACGCTCGACGAGGAGCGCAAGGCGGCGATGGTGAGCAACTTGCTCGTCGTGCTCTGCGGCACCGAGGAAGCCTCGCCCGTGATCAACACCGGCACGCTGTACACCTAGCGTCGTGGCGGAGGAGCGCAAGTCGTTCCTACTGCGTCTGCCGCCCGAGCTCTGGAAGGAGCTCGAGAAATGGGCGGCAGACGAGCTGCGCAGCGTCAACGCGCAGATAGAGTACGTGCTACGTCAGGCGGTCGCACGGCGCAAAAGCGAAGGCGAATAGGGTGCCGGGTTTACGGTTTCGGTTCGGCCGACGCAAAGGCTCGTCGTCGGTTGACTAGCGAACCGAAACCGTAAACCCGGCACCCTCGCGGAGGCCTTCCGTGAGCTCGATATAGGTGCCCCAGGGATCGGTGAGGAACGCGAGGCCGAAGCCCGACGGCAATTTCCCGTACGGCCGATCGAACTTGATGCCCTTCGCTTCGAGCTGTTTGCAGAATGCCTCGAGGTTCGTGACCTCGAAGCCAATGTGATCGAGCATGCGGCCGCGTGTCGCGGCTTGCGCGGTGTCGACACCCGAGATGTTGATATTGATGCCGGGCAGGTCGACGGCCTCGTAGCGCCAGCGCATTCCGCGCACGCCGCCGAAGTGCGTCGCGTACCACTCCTTGGCGGCCGCGACCTGTTCGTTCGGCACGTTGAGATGCACGTGGTGCGCGACGATGGGCACGTCGATCTTGCGGTTGTGGCGCGCCGCGGCCGGGTCGCTGCCGCCGCCGTCGATCGTGAAGCCGAGATTCGTCGCGAGCTCGTCGTCGAAGAGCTCGATGCGCTCGCCTTCGGGCGTGTGCACCGACGCCACGCCAGGATATTGCGCGTTGTACTCCGCCTCGAAACCGGCGCGCTCGAGCGCAGCGACGGACTTTACGCGGAACGCGACGTGATTGACGACCGAGCCCTGCGTGCCGCCGCTCGGCTCGCCTTGGCGCAATAGCACTACGACGTCCGGGAACACGATGCCCTCGGTGGTGCCGTTGAACAGCACCGGGCGGCCACCGAGTGCGACCCAGAAGGCCTTGTTGGCGGCGACGTCGCGAACGACGTAGTGCAAGTGCCCCATCGCGACGCCCGTCGCGTTCGGCGCAGAGAGCTGTGCGTGTGCAATCGTTGCGGCGACGCATGACGCGGCGAGGACGAGCATTCGTTGCAGCGTGCGTGGCATTGTGGCTCCCCCAAATTCGAGCTCGGGAGCATTGTACCTGCAGCGCAAGCGAGCCCGGTGGCGGGCTTTCCGGTATCATCCCCGCCTCACTAATCAGCGCTATCTCAAGCGGAGCAGGCCGATGGGCTTCACGACGAAGCAAGTTCACGCCGGCGTCACGCCCGATCCCGTGACGGGCGCCATTCTCACGCCCATCTATCAGTCGACGACCTTCGTGCAGGACTCGGTCGACGCGTATTTGGCGAAGGGCTTTTCGTACTCGCGCAGCGGCAATCCGACCGTCAAAGCGCTCGAGCAGAAAATCACAGCGCTCGAGAACGGCGTGGGCTGCACGTGCTATTCGACGGGCATGGCTGCCGAGCAGGTGGTGTTCCAAGCGACGCTGTCGGCCGGTGACCACGCTGTCATCTCGGACGTCGCGTACGGCGGAACATACCGGCTCGCAACGAAGATCTACTCGCGCTTCGGCGTGCAGTTCACGTTCGTCGATACTGCGAACCCCGAAGCCGTGCGCAAGGCGATTCGCGACAACACCAAGCTCGTGTTCACGGAGACGCCGGCGAATCCGACGCTCAAGCTCACGGACATTGCCGCGATCTCCAAGATCACCAAAGAGCGCGGCATCCCGCATGCCGTCGACAACACGTTCCTGACGCCGTACTTCCAGCGCCCGCTCGAGCTCGGCGCCAACATCTCGGTGCACAGCACGACGAAGTACTTCGACGGCCACAACGCCACCACGGGCGGGGCGGTCATCGTCGACAGCGCGGAGCTCGAGCAGAAGATGCGCTTTCACCAGAACGCGACGGGCGTGATCATGTCGCCATTCGTCGCATGGCTCACGCTGCAAGGCACGAAGACTCTGTCGCTGCGGATGGAGCGCCAATCGGCCAACGCGCTTGTCGTAGCCGAGTTCCTCGAGAAGCACCCGAAGGTCGAGCAATGCCGTTATCCGGGGCTCAAGAGCTTCCCGCAGCACGCGCTCGCGAAAGAGCAGGCCACGGGCTTCGGGGCGATGCTGTGGTTCGAGGTCAAAGGCGGCGTCAAGGCCGGCAAGAAGCTCATGGATTCGGTGAAGCTCTGCACGCTCGCCGAGAACTTGGGCTCCGTGGAGACGCTCATCACGCATCCCGTGACGATGACGCACGCCGTCATGGAGCCCGCCGAGCGCCAACGCGTCGGCATCACCGACGGCCTCGTGCGCCTGTCCGTCGGAATCGAGGACGTCGACGACTTGATCGCGGATCTGCGCGAGGCGCTCGGCAAGCTCTGAGCGCGATCCTACGCGGCCATGAAGAAGCCAACGCGCGTCACGCATCCCAAGCCGGTCAAGCTCCTTGCGGGCAACGACCCCGTCGTCGCGCCCGTGCATCGCGCGGTGAAATTCACTTATCCGACGATCGCGGAGTCGCTCACGGCCGAGGCCAAGGAGCACGGCTTCGACTACACGCGCGACAGCAATCCGACGACGCGCGAGCTCGAGCTCACGGCCGCCGATATCCAGGATCGCGACGACGCGATCGCCACGGGCTCGGGCATGGCGGCCATCTGGCTCGCGCTGCTCGGCAACCTCTCGGCCGGCGATCGCGTCGTGATCTTCGTCGAGAGCTATCGGCCGAATCGCGTGGCCGTGCGGCGCTTCCTGCCGAAGCTTGGGCTCAAGTTCACGATGTTGAGCGTGCACGACCTGCCCGCGATCGAGCGTGCGTTCGCCGAGGACGACACGAAGCTCGTGCTGTTCGAGGCGCCGACGAATCCGATGCTCCAGGTGCCCGACCTCGAGGCCATCGTCGCGCTCGCGCAGCGCCACGATGTCGTCACCGTGCTCGACAACACGTTCGCGGGGCTGCACAACCACGGCCGCTTTGGCGTCGACTACTTCGTGCACAGCATGACGAAGTACGTGAACGGCCACGGCGATGCGATGGGCGGCATCGTCATCGGCGACAAGAAACGCATACGGAGCATCAAGCCACTCGCCGTCAACATGGGCTCGGTGCTCGATCCCGGGGCCGCGTTCTTGATCGCACGCGGGCTCAAGACCTACTACCTGCGTTACGAGCGCCACTCGGCCAACGCGCTCGCGATCGCGGAGTTCCTCGCTAGAGCTAAAGAAGTCGCGAAGGTGTTCTACCCCGGGCTGCCGAGCGATTCAGGGCACGCGCTCGCGCGCAAGCAGATGACGGATTTCGGCGGCGTCGTGACTTTCGATCTCGCCGCCGACAAAACACGCACGTGGGCTTTCGTCGACGCGCTCGAGCTGTTCACGACCACCGCGAGCTTGGGTTCCACGGAATCGCTCGTGGCGCCCGTGCAGCTCTATCTCGGCACGGATCTTTCGGCCGAGGAGCAGGCGCGCGCGCAGATCAAGGAATGCACGGTGCGTCTGGCCGTCGGCATCGAGCACATCGACGACCTCGTGGCCGACATCGAGCAGGCGCTGCGCAAGACCTTGGGTTAGCGCCGGGACCCGGTGCTATTCTTGCCGCCATGACCGAGGGGGAAGCAGCGGCCGATGTTCTGACCGGTGCTATCGTCGCCCACACGGTCGAGCCGCAAACAGGTGCGGCCGCCCAACACCAAACCACCGAGACGCGAGCGCCGTGCCTCAACTGCGGCGCCGCGCTGAGCGGCTCGTACTGCGCGGCTTGCGGTCAGGCCGCGCACGTCCATCGAAGCATCACGTCGATCGCGCACGACATACTCCACTCCGTCGTCCACTTCGACGGCAAGCTCTGGCGCACGCTGCCGGAGCTCGCGATTCGGCCGGGCCGGCTCACGCGCCGGTACATCGAGGGCGAGCGCGCCAAGTTTATATCGCCGATGGCGCTGTACCTGTTCAGCGTGTTCCTGATGTACGCGTTGTTCTCCCTGACGGGCGGCGTCGTGCTCAAGAACGACTGGGCCTCTATACCCACCGCCGAGGACAGCGCTGCCGGCATCGCGGCGCTAGACGTTAGCTTGCAGAATCGGCGGGCCGAGCTCGGTGAGTCGGGTCTTTCCGCCGCGCAGCGCGCCGAGCTTACGGAGGAGATCGCAGACCTCGAAACGTCGCGCGCGGTGATGGTGGCGCTCGCCAGCGGGGACTTGGCGCGGGTCGAAGAAATCGAGCGAGCGGCGGCTGCGCGTCGCGGCGAGACCGAGGAACCGGAGCGCACGCCCACGGAGCTCGAGAGTACGCTGAGCCGCCGGTTCGAGGAGATCAGCGACAGTCCCGGCCTATTCGTGTACAAGCTGCAAACCAACGGTTACAAGTTCTTGTGGCTCCTGGTGCCGCTCAGCATCCCGTTCGTGTGGCTGCTGTTTTGCTGGCGGCGCGACGTCCGCGCCTACGATCACGCCGTCTTCGTCACGTACTCGATGAGTTTCATGCTGTTACTGCTCGTGTTCGTGTCGCTGCTCGGAACGGTGGGTATTCGCTCGGGCTTCATTACAGCCGCGCTGTTCGTCATTCCCCCGATCCACATGTACAAGCAACTGCGCGCCGCTTATGGCCTGTCCAGGCCCGGTGCGGTCGTCCGGCTGTTTTTTCTGCTCATCGCCGCGGCCATCGTGCTGCTGGTCTACCTGCTGCTGCTGCTGCTCTTCGGCGTGTTGGGCTGAGCCCCAGCGACCCAGCGACTGCTCGAGTGCGGCGAGCGCTTGTTCCAGCGCCACCACGCGCGCTTCGAGCGCTTCGAGCGCGTTCGGTCTTGGCGCCGATGGCTCGGGGCTCGTCTCGGCGGGTGCGGACGCGGGTGCCGACTCGATCGCTCCGCTGAACAGGTGCGCGTACGCGTGATCCTTGCGCCGCGGCTCGCGCGGCAGGCGCGCGACGAACGGTCCGTCGCTGCGCGTGAGCAGCGACTCGAGCGTGGCGTCGACCTCGGCAGGGTCTTTGAACTCGTACCGGCTCAGGCGCTCAAGAATTTCCGCGCCCGCCCGATCGCCATGAGCGGGAAGTAGTGGCGGTAGAGGTTGTAGTTGAGCATGAAGCCGCGCTGGAGCTCGGTGCCTTGCGCGATGCGCTGGCGCGTCTTCTTGTCGCGGAAATCCATGCGCGCGCCGAAGCCG
>DATFFV010000582.1:0-8295 GCA_035249885.1 Gammaproteobacteria bacterium
GTTGGCTCGACATCGAGCTCACCGACACGGGGTTCACGGCGCAGGACGCGGCTTATTTCTTGGCGACCCTGGGCGGCACGACGAGCGGCTCGGTGAGCTACCAGACCTACTTCGATACGAGCAACACGGCGTTCGGCAAGGCCACGGAGCTCACGAGCTTCAGCGCGCTCGGCCCGGCGTTCGCGAACACGGCCAGCAACATCCTCTCGTCGGCGAGCCTGTACTCGTTGACCCTGCTCGTCCGAATCACGCACACGGGGCAGCAGGCGAGCTCGTTCGATGCGGCGGTCAAGGTCCCCGAGCCCGGCACGCTGTTGCTGCTCGGCGCGGGGTTCCTGGCGTTGGTTGCGTTCACACGGCGTCGCCGCCCGCGGCCCGTCGAGGTGGCCTAGCGCAGCGTTTTAACGATAACGACGAGCCCCCCCCCTCCAAATGGAGGGTATCGCCGTGTCATCCGGCGGGCCTATACTCTGAGTACAACAATGAACGACAGGATCCCACAAGTCATGCAGCAGGTACCGGAATCGGTTGCTCGGCGCAGCATTTTGCGGGGCGCCATGGTTGCCGCCCCGGTGATTGCGACGCTGTCGAGCGGCGCAGCGCTCGCGCGTTCGAGCAGCCTCATCAGCAGCACCTCGCCGAGTGGCGCTCTCGACGCCCTCGGCAGAACCCAGTGCCTCGATAAGCGCTCGGGAGACCTGAAGGGAACTGTCATGGATCTCGGTACCCCGCCCAGCGGCTCGGTCACCGCGATCACGCAGCGCGACTATCGCACCGAGCCGAAGGGCAGTGCCGCCCCGATCAGCGAGGCGGAGATGTGCGCTCGCGGCGGCGATTTCTACTACCAAAGCTCGGGTTGGCAAACGGCGCGCGTGCCGCGCGGCATACTCGTCTCGGCCACGGCCCTGTCGTCGTTCGCGGGTAGCATTCGCTTCACCGAGGTCTAGACCCCGCAGCTTTCGCTGCGCTTTCCCGGTACCGTTTCCGTGCCACGCGGGCCGGCCGCGCGATATTCGGCCGCGCCGCGACCGGCGTTTCGGCACAATGGCGCAATGAATACGAGCAGCGACGCGGCACCGTCCTGGCGCGCGCGGCCGGCCGACGAGGTCGTTTGGCTGGCCCTCGATGACGACTACGTGCTCTATCACCGCGGCTCGGGCAAGACTCATTTCCTCAACGCCGCGAGCAAGTACCTGTTGCGCGACGTTTTGACGACGCCCCAAACTGCGGCCGACGCAGCCGCGGCTCTGGCGCGTCACGAGGGGGTTGCACCCGAACCGGCGTTCGTCACCGTCGTGACCGAGACGCTCGAGCAGCTCGACTATTTGGGTCTCATCGACCGCGTGTGATCTCGGTCGAGATGCCAACCCGGATCGTCGGTGACCTAGGCCCCGCGGGGCTCGCTCGCCTGCTGCGCGGCGAGGGCGTCGGCGTGCGGCTTGGGCCGTTCGACGTGCGCCTGCGCAGTGGTGTCGCCGCGATCGAGGAGCCGCTGTTCCGCCTGTACCGCGACTACTCGCTGCTCGAGGGCGAGCGCGTGTTCAACATCCACCTCGAGCTCACGCGGCCGGCCGCGTTCTCGCGGCGCGTGCGGCTGCTCATCGACGGTCGCGCACCGCACGCCGATTTACCGATCGGACAGGCGCTCGCCGTGCTCGAGTGGGGACTCAATCTCGCGGTCGCGCTGCGCTCGCATTCGTGGCTCATGCTGCATTCCGCGGCGGTCGAGCGCGCCGGCGAAGTCATGCTGTTCCCCGCCTGGCCCGGCGCCGGCAAGACGACGCTGTGCGCGGGTCTCGTGCATCGGGGTTGGCGGCTCTTCTCCGACGAGTTCGGTCTCATTCGGCTGCGTACGCGCGAAGCGGTGCCGTTGCCGCGGCCGATGCCGCTCAAGAACGCTTCGATCGACGTGATCCGCGCTTTTGCGCCCGACGCCGAGCTCGGCCCGACGATTCCGAATACGCGCAAGGGGACGATCGCGCACGTCAAGCCGCCGTCGGCGAGCATCCGCAGCGCGCACGTTTCGGCACCCGTGCGCTGGATCGTGTTTCCGCAATGGCTAGCCGGGGCGCCCGTGAGCCTCGATGAGATGGCCCGCGTCGAAGCGTTCATGACGCTCGCAGCCAACGCGTTCAACTACGAGATGCTCGGCGAGGAGGCGTTCGCCGCCGTCGGCGATCTCGTCGCAACCGCGCGTTGCTTTCGTCTGCAATACTCGAACCTCGAGGACGCGGTGGCGCTCCTCCGCGAGCTGGTCGACCGCGATGACGCACGCCGCTGAACAGCCCGACGAGACCGTGCGCCGGTTGCTGACGTCCGTCGTGCGCAGCCCCGAGCTCCTGGCGACGCTGCGGCCGGCGGAGCTCGATCTCGTCTTGCGGCTCGCTCGCCGCGTGCGCCTCTTGGGACGTTTCGCCGAGCGGCTCGCTCGCCGTGGGCTCCTCGAGGGATTACCGGAGCCGGCGCGCGAGCAGCTTACGAGCGCGTTCGTGGTCGTCGAAGCGCGCGCGCGAATCACGCGCTGGGAGCTCGATCGACTCACGCGTGCGCTGCGCGGCGTCACGAGCACGCCGGCCGTCGTGCTCAAGGGCTGTGCGTACCTGCTGGCGGAATTGCCGAACGCTGCGGGGCGCGTGTTCGCAGACGTGGACCTGTTGTTCCCCGAAGCGGCGCTCGCGGATGCGGAGCGCGCGCTGCTCGTGCACGGCTGGCGCGGCGCGAAACTCGAGCCCTATGACCAGCGTTACTACCGCCTCTGGACACACGAGCTGCCGCCGCTCGTGCACGCCGAACGCGAGGTCGAGGCGGATCTGCACCACAACATCGTGCCGCGCGTCGGGCGCTTGAAACCGTCCGCGGCGCGGCTGCTCGAGGCCGCGCAGCCTGTCCCGGGGCAGCCGTGGCGGCGTCTCGATGACCGCGATCTCGTGCTCCACGCCATGACTCACCTCATGTTCGATTCGGATCTCGCAGACTGCCTGCGTGACCTCGTCGACATCGACGATCTGCTACGTCATTTCGCGGCGGCTACCCCAAAGTTTTGGGAGCGCCTGTGGGCGCGCGCGTGCGAGCTCGATCTCGGCCGCCCCGCGTTCTACGCGCTACGCCACGCTCATCGTTGGCTCGGCACACCCGTGCCGGAAGCGTTGCTGCAACGCTCGCGCGAGCGCGCGCCGCCGGGCATCGTCGTGTGGCTCATGGACCGGCTCGTGCCGTGGGCTCTTTTCCCGGCGCACCCCGACCGGCCGCAGCGTCGAGTGGCGGTCGCGCGGGCACTCCTCTATGTGCGCTCGTTGTGGATCAGGATGCCGCCGCTGCTGCTCGCGAGGCACCTCGGCTATCAGTGGTATCGACGGCGTATTCGCCCGAAGCTGCGTCCGGCGCAATGAGCTTATGCGCGCGAGCGCGCGCAATTTCCGGCTGCCGGCCGCCGGCTCGACGTTCCGAGGATTGTGACTTCGGTCTCGAAACGGAAAAATCGTGACCCGGCCCCCGCGCGGCAGGTTGTGGTGCAGATGCATCCAAGTCGTGCGCTCGTCGCCAGCGTCTAGGCAACGAGCGTCAATGGGTTGCGCGACGTTCCTGGAATCTTTGTGATGTGATTCACGCTCGCTCGTACATTACGTCACACGGCGCGCCAGATGCGTTCCTGAATTTGGCACTGTCGTCGGTCTCTGGCGACATATTGCTTTCGCGCTTTCCACCTCGCCACAATCGCGGCGTCTGAAAAAGGCAAATCCGTCGAAAGACGGAGACGCAAAGCCACCGGTCTAACGGCCATCGACCTACGATAGCGGGGTTGCCAGTGATGCGATTCTTCGAGACAGTTTGGATGACCAACCACATCGACACGGCCGTGCGCCGAGCGGTCGATCATCGCGTTCCCGTTGCCAAGGTAGGTGTGCTCGTCTTGGGCATCGTCCTGCTCGCGGCGTGCGGCGGTGACGACGAAGAAGCGGCCGCGGCGCCAGGCGGCAATCAGGCGCCGACGATCTCCGGCTCACCGTCGACGACGGTGATGCAGAATCAGAGCTACACCTTTACACCGACGGCGAGCGACGCCAACGGCGACACGCTGACGTTCAGCATTACCGGGACGCCCGGGTGGGCGACGTTCAACTCGGCGACCGGCCGGCTCAGCGGCACGCCTACGGCCGGCGACGTCGGCACGTATTCCAACATTCAGATCAGCGTTTCCGACAGCCAAGCCTCGGCGAACCTCGCCGCATTCAGCATCAACGTGGTCGCGACGGCATCGGGTTCCGCGACCCTCAGCTGGAATGCACCGACGACGAACACCGACGGCAGCCCGCTCAGCGATCTCGCCGGCTACAAGGTCTATTGGGGCACGGCACAAGGAAGCTACTCCAATTCGCAGACGGTCAACGTCGGGATCCAGACGTACGTCGTGGATTCTCTGACGCCGGCGACCTGGTACTTCGTCGTGACCGCTCGCGATTCGGACGGCAACGAGAGCGGCTACTCGAACGTCGCCCAAAAGACGGTGATGTAGCAAAGGATGGGAGTGGTGGGCGATGCAGGGATTGAACCTGCGACCTCTCCCGTGTGAAGGGAGCGCTCTCCCGCTGAGCTAATCGCCCGTCGGCCAGGGCCGCAGTGTAGTAGGCCGTTTCCGGCTCGGTCAACGCCGAAGGGGCGGGGCGTCCCGGGGTCACTGGTATACTTTCGCTTCTCCCTGATCTTCCCGACGGAGAAGCTATGGCCGGTCGTCTACGCGCTGCGGTGCTGTCCGTGTGTATCGGGTTGGCGGCGTGCACGCCTGCGACACCGGACGAGCTCCTCGCGGATGCCCAAGCCGCCATCGCGGCCCGCGAGTATCGGACGGCCGAGATCCATCTCAAGAACCTGCTCCAGCAGCAGCGCGACAACGCAACGGCACGGCAACTCCTGGGCGGCGTGTTACTCGCGACGGGCGACGCCGTGGGCGCCGAGCAAAACTTCCGGCTCGCGCTCGACCTCGGCGCCGACGCCGCTGCGCTCGACCTACCGCTGCTCAACGCGCTCGTCGCGCAGCTCAAGTTCGATGCCGCGCTCGAGCTCATTTCATCGCGGGGCCTACCGCGGGGCGCCGACGATACAGCCGAGGTTGCCGTTCTTCGGGGCGCCGCTCATCGCGGTCTCGGCCAGGCCGAGCGCGCCGTCGAGGTCTACAGGGAGGCGCTGCGGACAGACCCCGACGCCGCCAACGTGCGCAGCGATCTTGCAGCCACGCTGCTCGGGCTCGGTCAGACCGACGCAGGCCGTGAGCTCGTGACGGCCGTCTTGAACGACGAGCCCGATTACGCTCCCGCGTTGCTGTTGCGCGGCAACCTGGAAGCCACGTCGAGGCAACTCGCGGCGGCGGAGGCCACGTTTCAGCGAGTCGTGGATCTCGAGACGGCCGGCGCCGCGCGCAGTCAACGCTACCTGCTCGCCATGGCTCAGCTCGTCGAGGTTCAAGTTGCGCTCGGCAAGATCGATGCGGCCAAAGCCAATGCCGATGCGTTCCTTGCGCTCGATGAACGCAGCCCGCTGGCGCGCCATGCAAAGGCCGTCGTCGAGATGCAAGAAGGCGATCTCGCGAGTGCCGAGCAGCGACTCGAGACCCTCATCGCCGAGGCTCCCGCGTATTGGCCCGCGCACCGCTTGCTGGGCGCCATCAACATTCGCCAGGAGCAGTTCGGCCAGGCCACGCAGTATTTGCGGGCGGCGGTCAACAACAATCCGGCCGACGGCGCGGCACGTCTGCAACTCGCCGAGCTGTACATTCGCGAGGGTGACGTCGACGCGGCGCGTCGGCTCATGGAGGGGTCGCCGGTCGGCGGGAATAGCGAGCTGTTTCTCGCGTTTGCCGGCGGCGCGAGCCAGCGCGCCGGTTTGAGTGAGCAAGCGAGCCAGTACTTCGATCAGAGCGAGCAAGAGGCGCCGACGAGCTTGCAGCAACTCGTCGGGTTGTCGAACCTCTACGCCGCGGCCGGCGAATTCGAGCGCGCGGTCCGCCTGCTCCAATCCTCGAGCCTAGGGGGCGGTCAGGGTCAGGATATTTCCGACTACCTGCTGACGCTGGTTCATATTCGTCAGGGCGACCTGCAATCGGCCGAGGAGGTTGCGACGCGCTTGCAGCAGCGGCACGCGGAGGCGGCATGGCCGCTCAACCTGCGCGGCACGATCGCGTTGCTGCGTTCCGACCTAGGCGGCGCGCGCACGTCGTTCGCGAGGGCCATCGAGCTCGAGCCGCGCGATGTGCCGACCATGCTGAATCTGGCGCGTGTCGCCGCGGCCGACAACGACGTAGCGAAGGCCGAGCAGCACTTGCAGCAAGCGCTAGCGGTCGATCCGGCACAACCCATGGCGCTGCTCGGCCTCGCCCAATACGCGATGGGACGCCGCGACCTCGCTGCGGCACGGTCGCTGCTCGGCCGCGCTCCCGAGTCTCCCGCGCGGATGCGCAGCGAGGCCGAGTTGTTCATTCTCGAAGGTCGATTCGACGACGCCGCCCAATTGCTCGCGCAGTTGTTCGTGTTGCAGCCGAGCGAGGCGATCGCACTGCGAGCCTATGAGGTCGCGCGGCGCGCCGGGCGTGCGAACGCCGATGCGCAGCTTCGCCAATGGCACGCCGATCACCCGGATGCCCCGGCAACGAACTTCGCGCTGGGCTCGGCGGCGATCGAGGCCGGCGACACTGCGGAAGCCGAGAGCCGTTTCGAGGCCGTTGTCGCGACCAACCCCAATCACGCGGCCACGCTCAACAATCTCGCTTGGCTGTACGGCGAGCGTAAGGATCCGCGGGCGATCGAGCTCGGCGTCCGCGCGCTCGCCGCCCAACCGGACAACCCGTCCATCGCCGACACCCTCGGGTGGCTGTACGTGCAGAACGGAGACGCTGCGCGGGGGCTGCCGTTGCTCGCGCAGGCGGCAGAAACACTGCCCGACGAGCGCGACATCGGCTATCACTGGGCCGTCGCTCTCGCGGACACCGGTGATTCGGCGCGGGCGATCGAAGTCCTGCAGCGCGTCACGGCCGACGCCGTGCCGTTCGCGAGCCGCACGGACGCCGAGCGGCGCCTGAGCGACCTGCGCCGGCGCACGCACTGATCGTAGCTCCATGCGCGTCACGATATTCGGCACCGGGTACGTCGGGTTGGTCACCGGGGCTTGTCTCGCCGAGGCGGGCAATCACGTCGTTTGCGTCGATATCGACGCGGCGAAGATCGAGCGGCTCAAGCGCGGCGAGGTGCCGATCTACGAGCCGGGCCTCGAGCCGATCGTCAAACGAACGAGCGAGGCCGGGCGGCTGCGCTTCACGACCGACGTGGCGGAAGGCGTGGCGCACGGTTTGTTTCAGTTCATCGCCGTCGGCACGCCGGCCGACGAGGACGGCTCCGCGGACATGCGCTACGTGCTCGAAGCGGCACGCTCGATCGCGAAGCACATGAGCGACTATCGCATCATCGTCCACAAGTCGACCGTGCCCGTGGGCACGGCGGACCGCGTCAAGGCCGAGGTTAGGGCCGTGCTCGCCGAGCGCCGCGCGGACGTTGCATTCGACGTCGTCTCGAACCCCGAATTCCTCAAGGAGGGAGCGGCCGTCGAGGACTTCATGAAGCCCGAGCGCGTCGTCATCGGCGTCGACGATCCGCGCACGGCCGAGCTGCTGCGCACGCTCTATGAGCCGTTCAATCGCAACCGCGATCGCATCGTCGTCATGGATCCGCGCTCGGCCGAGCTCACGAAGTACGCGGCGAACGCGATGCTCGCGGCGAAGATCACGCTCATGAACGAGCTCGCGAACCTGGCCGAGCGCGTCGGCGCCGACATCGAGCAGGTGCGCGTCGGCATCGGCTCCGATCCGCGCATCGGCTACTCGTTCATTTATCCGGGGTGCGGTTACGGCGGCTCGTGCTTTCCGAAGGACGTCAAAGCGCTCGTCGCCGCCTCGGATTCGGCCGGCTACTCGGCCGAGATGTTGCGCGCCGTGGAGCTCGTCAACGCGCGCCAGAAGCACGTGCTCGCCGACAAGATCAAACGACACTTCGGCGCCGCGCTCACGGGCAAGGTCATCGCGGTCTGGGGTTTGTCGTTCAAGCCGAACACCGACGACATGCGTGAGGCCTCGAGCCGCGTGCTCATCGAGGATCTCTGGGCGGCCGGTTGCAAGGTGCGCGCCTACGACCCCGTAGCGCTCGCCGAGGCCCGCCGCCTGTACGGCGAGCGCGGCGATCTCGTCCTCTGCCGGTCGGCCGACGAGGCGCTTTCAGGCGCCGACGCGCTCGCGATCGTCACGGAATGGCGGGA
>DATFFV010000583.1:0-5154 GCA_035249885.1 Gammaproteobacteria bacterium
CAAAAAAAGCCCGGCCGAAGCCGGGCGAAGTCACAGGGGGAAACCGTTGAGGAGCTACTGCAATCGAGCCCAATTGATGAGCCGGACGTCGCTCGAGCGCAGATCGAAATTGCGCGCGAGCAGCGCCTCGATCTCTCTGGTCTCGTAACGCTGATCCGTCGCTTGATTCACTTCCACCACTCCGCTGAATTCCTGATCCGAGCCCGCCGCGGCCTCGCCAGTCAGCACGAAGTGCGTGTAGTACTTGATGCCCATGGGTTCGCGAGTGTAGGGGCCGGGGCTGCATAACGTCTGTGATTGGCTCCACATTTTGCCGGGGCCCGCCTTGCGCGCACGCTGCGAATCCCGGTAATTCGTGGTGAAATCGCTTTGGGCCGCGCGGCGCTTGACATATTTTCCCCGCGGCATATAGAGAGAGTCGTAGGTTTAGGAGCTCGTTCGACATGACCCGTATCCGCTTCGCGTTGCTCGCCGGCCTGCTCACCGCAATCGCGGCGCGCGCGCCTGCCCAACAGGATCTGCGCGCAACGCTGTTCGGCAATGCCGACCGAGCACTCGAGCAGGCGCGTGCGGCGAACGCCGAGCTGCTCGCGCCCGAGACGTTCAGCCGCGGTCTCGAGGCTTACATGTCGGCCGAAGCCGACCTCACGCGCGGCCGCAACATCGACCGCATTCGCGACTCTCTCGCCGCCGCCGCGCGCAGTTTGATCGAGGCGCGCGACGCGGCCGAGATCGCAACCATCACGCTCGCGGCCGTCATCAAGACGCGCGACGACGCCACGAACGCCGACGCCGCCACCTTCGCGGCCCAGCTCTGGGCCGAGGCCGGCGAGAGCTTCGGCGAGGCGGCGCGGCGCCTCGAGACCGGCGACATTCGCGGCTCGCGCACGCGGGCCGACGAAGCCGAGACGTTGTTTCGCGATGCCGAGCTCACGGCCATCAAGGCCCAGTACTTGAGCCAGACGCGCGCGTTGCTGGCCGAAGCCGAGCAGGCGCGCGTGCCGCGGCTCGCGCCGAAGACCTACCAGCGGGCCCTGGGTCTACTCGCCGAAGCCGAGCGCGAGCTCAACGAGAACCGCTACGACACCGACTTGCCGCGTAGCCTCGCGCAGCAGGCGAATTACGAGGCGCGGCACGCGATCTATCTCGCGGGCCTCATCACCCGAATCGACGACGAGGATCAGACGCTCGAGGATCTGATCCTGGGCTACGAACAGCCCTTGAGCGACATCAGCGCCGCCGCGGACATCGCCGCGCGGCTCGATAACGGCGTCGAGCCCGTCGTCACGGAGCTCGTGGCCTACATCGAAGGCCTACGCGAGCAGGCCGCGCAAGCGGAGAGCGACGTCGCCGACATGCGCACGCGCGTGGCATCGCTCGAGGAGGAGATTCGCGATCTCGATCAGCGGCTCGGCGGGGTCTCGCAGGAGCGCGTGGCGCTCGTGCAGCGGCTCGAGGCCGAGGCGCGCATCCGCGAGCAGTTCGCCGCGATCGAGAACATTTTCACGCGCGACGAGGCGCGCGTCTCGCGCGAAGGCAACCGCATGATCATCCGGCTCGTGGGCCTCACGTTCCAGAGCGGTCAGGACGTCGTCCGGCCCGCGTATCGGCAGCTGCTCCAGAAAGTGCAGCAGGCCGCCGAAGTGTTCCCGCGCTCGCAGATCACGGTCGAGGGGCACACGGACTCCTACGGCGGCGACGAGAATAATCTGGCGCTGTCGCGGCGGCGCGCCGAGGCTGTGAGCGCGTACCTGACAGCCGAGCTCAACGTGCCGGCGTTCCGCTTGAGCTCGGTCGGCTACGGCGAGACGCAGCCGATCGCCAACAACGACACCGAGCAGGGCCGCGAGCGCAACCGCCGCATCGACGTCATCATCGAGCCCCAGCTCGAATCCGCCCCCCAATAGGTGCCGGTGTTACGGTTTCGGTCCAACCGAAACCCTAACACCGGCACCTCCGTTCGGTTGGACCGAAACCGTAACACCGGCACCTATTGCCGCTCGAGCCAGTCGCCGATGACCTCCGCGAGCAGCGGCTGCGCGAGGTAGCCGTAGGCCTCGTGCGCGTTGAGGCCGGTGGCGCCGCGGAAGTAGTTGTCGAAGTCGACGAAATCCTCGAGTGCGTCGACCAACCCCAACGCGCGCATCTCGTGGAAGGACGGCGCGAGCCTCCGCCGCAGCGCAGTGATGTCGCCTCGCGCGGTGAGGTTGACCCAGCGGCGCACGTTGTGGGGATAACGCGCCGCGTCCTCGCCGCGCGCGCCCTTGAGCGACCGCTGCACGAACCGCGTCGCCAGCGGGCTGCCAAGCGTCACGAGCAGGCTGATCTCGCCGGCCGCGTGTTGCACGTGCGTGAGCTCCCAGAGCGTGTCGTAGGCGATGACCGAGCCCAAGCTATGACCGATGAGCAGCACGCGCTCGCCGTGTTCCCATGCACCCTCGAGCGTGGCACGCAGCACGCTGCGCACCTCGTCACCGACGCCGTCGCGGTTCTTCAAGTAGCGGCTCGCCTCGTGCATGAGCCGCCGCGTATGCAGCGGCGCGAGTCGACGGCCGAGGAACGGCACGGCGTCGCCGACGAGATGCGCCCACCTGCGCGCTCGGCGCGGCCAGGAGCGAAGCTCGCGCAGGTCTTGCTCGCTCGGCCCCTGCTGGACGAGCAGCCGCTCGATGCCGGGCAGGTCGACCGTGACGTCGCGATGCGCGCCGTAGAAGAGGTAGGTCCACGCCACGAGCACGAAGGCTTCCCCGTGCGCGGCGAGCCATTCGGCGGCGCGCGGCCGCGACCGCCTGAGTCCCGCGAGCAGCACGCGTACGAGCTGCGGCCGGTAAATTTCCGCCGGTGGCTTCGGGTTCAACCCGGGGACGAAGATAATGCGCGCGCGTGTCAATGGATTCGGTGCCTGTGACCGCCCGCACTCTCCGGGTATAGTCCCGCAAATTCTGGGCTGGCAGCGACTCCCAAGGAGAATAGGTCGTGCGGTATCTGCATACAATGGTGCGCGTCAGCGATCTCGAGGCGTCCCTCGACTTCTATTGCAACAAGCTCGGCTTGAAGCAAGTGCGCCGCGTCGATCACGAGGCCGGCCGCTTCACCCTCGTGTTCGTCGCGCCACCGGGGCAGGAAGAGTGCACGATCGAGCTCACCCACAACTGGGATCCGGAGCAGTACACGGGTGGGCGCAATTTCGGTCACGTCGCCTATGAGGTCGACGATATCTACGCGCTCTGCCAGCGCCTGCGCGACGCCGGCGTCACGATCAACCGCCCGCCGCGCGACGGCAGGATGGCGTTCATCCGCTCGCCCGACAATATCTCGATCGAGCTCTTGCAGAAAGGCGCGGCGCTGCCGAAGGCCGAGCCCTGGGCCTCGATGCCGAACACAGGAACCTGGTAGGCGATACGTAGCGTTTCTCAGTGTGCGCATAGCCCCTTGCGAGACCGTCTGCGCACAGGGATGTGCGCAGACGAACCGCAGGGACGCACTTCCGGCGTGTCTCGCAAGGGGCTATGCGCGCGCTGAGAAACGCGGACGGGTTACGCCAAGTCCCGCTGGATGACGCGGAAGTTGCCGGTCTCGACGTCCGTGCTGTCGGTGTCTTTGGAGATGACGAGGTTGCGCCCCTCGCGCTTGGCCTGATAGAGCGCCTCGTCGGCCGTCTGAATCGCGCCGGCCAGGCTGCGGCTCGTCTCGGGCGACGCGAGCGAGAGCCCCACGCTGACCGTGACGTACTTGGCGGCCTGCGAGCCACCGTGCGGGATCGCGAGCTCGAGCACGTCGCGCCGAATCTGCTCGGGGACCGTGCGCGCGTACTCGTCGGGCGGCCCGTAGAGCACGAGCACGAATTCCTCGCCGCCGTAGCGCGCCGCGAAATCGAACGGCCGTTTGGCGCCGCGCGCGATGCACTTCGCTACCTTCTTCAGACAGTCGTCGCCGGCCTGGTGGCCGTAGAGGTCGTTGTAGGACTTGAAGAAATCGATGTCGACGAAAATGATCGCGACGCCCGTGTCCTCGCGGCGCGACTGCCGCCAGAGACGCTCGACGTAGTCGTCGAAGATGCGACGGTTGTAGAGGCCCGTGAGGCCGTCGCGCTCGGCGAGCTCGTTGAGCATGCGCGTCTCGAGGAAGTTGGTGCGCAGCGCGTGCTCGAGGTTGTAAGTCGAGATGCCGCCGATCACCGCTGCACCGCCCAAGATCGCGGTGCTGTAATAGAGCTGGTCGAACGGCAGACCGACGACGATGCCCGTGACGAAGTGCGCGCCGATCAAGAACGCCGTCACGCTCATGGCCACGGTGAACAGCAACCCCAAGAACAAGCAGCCGTAGAGCACGACGAGGACGAGGCCGGCGAGCACGTATGACGAGCCCGCGAGCGCACCCAAGTGCGCGATGTAGGTCACGACGAGACCGACGAGCGTCACGCCGACGGCGATGATCTCGGTGTAATAGCGCTGCGCGGCCGGCACGGAGATGCCGATCGCGAACGCGACGAGCAACGGGCAGAGCACGCCCAAGCGCAGCGTGTTGAGCGTGCCCGCGGTCGCCGTGCCGAGCAACAGGTCGATGCACGTCACGGCGAGCACGATGATCAATGCGATGAGGCCCGACAGGCGCGCGCGCGGCAGGTTCTGCGCGACGTAGGACTCGCGGAACTCCTTCTCGATGAGGCCCGTAAAGCGCAGCCCACGGAAGCCGCGCCGGAGCTGTTCGGCGTACGCTGATCCGTAGTTGTCCGCGACGAACTTCTGTGGGTCCATGGCCACTAACAACACCTGCCAGACCGGAAAGCATGCGCCACCTGTCCGGGCAAATCTCCAATCCAGGTCACAAACGCCCGCCGGAGACTCAGCGGTAGAGCGGCATTAGGGGATCGGCCGGCGGCCGATCGGACGTAACGCCGGCCTTGTCGAGCTCGGCGATTGCGGCCTTCAACCCATCGCCACGCCAGGCTTTATTATCCGCCCCATAGATGTGCGCCTCGAGCGCCAACACCTCGCGTGCAGCGCCCGGGGGAAGCAAGGCGGCCAGCGCGCCGAGACTGCGCGGGGGCTGATCGGAGAAGCGCGCCTCGCCGTAGGCGAGCAGCGCGTTGCGCGCGGCCGCGGCGTCGCCGACGGCGCACGCGCTCGTAAGATCGCGCAGGATCCCGCGCAG
>DATFFV010000584.1:0-5989 GCA_035249885.1 Gammaproteobacteria bacterium
CAGCAGATCAGTTTCTAAACGAGCGCGGTGAGCTCGAAGTCAACGTCGGCGACCACGTGGAAGTGGCGCTCGACACGGTCGAGGACGGCTTCGGCGAGACGCGCTTGTCGCGCGAGAAGGCCAAGCGCACGCGCACCTGGACGCGCCTCGAAGAAGCGTTCCAAAAAAGCGAGATCGTCACGGGCACCATCAGCGGCCGCGTACGCGGCGGCTTCACCGTCGACGTCGATCTCGTGCGCGCATTCCTGCCGGGCTCGCTCGTCGACGTCCGCCCGATTCGCGACCCCGGCGCCCTCGAGGGTCAGACGCTCGAGTTCAAAGTCATCAAGCTCGACCAGAAACGCAACAACGTCGTCGTGTCGCGACGTGCCGTCGTCGAGGCCGAGTACAGCGCCGAGCGCGAGTCGCTGCTCAAGAACCTCCAGGAGGGCACCTCTCTCAAGGGTGTCGTCAAGAACCTCACCGACTATGGCGCGTTCGTGGATTTGGGCGGTATCGACGGCCTGCTGCACATCACCGATATGGCGTGGAAACGCGTCAAGCATCCGTCGGAGGTCGTCAGCGTCGGCCAAGAGCTCGAGGTCAAGGTGCTCAAGTTCGATCGTGAGCGCAACCGCGTCTCGCTCGGCTTGAAGCAACTCGGCGCCGATCCGTGGGCCGACCTCGCGCGGCGCTATCCGCCGAACACCCGACTGTTCGGCAAGGTCACGAACATCGCCGACTACGGCTGTTTCGCCGAGATCGAAGAGGGCGTCGAAGGCTTGGTCCACGTGTCCGAGATGGACTGGACCAACAAGAACGTCAACCCGCACAAAGTGGTTCAGATCGGCGACGAGGTCGAGGTCATGGTCCTCGACATCGACGAGGAACGTCGCCGCATCTCGCTGGGCTTGAAGCAGTGCAAGGCCAATCCGTGGGTCGAGTTCGGCGAGAACTACAAGAAGAACGACAAGGTTTCGGGCCAGATCAAGTCGATCACGGACTTCGGTGTCTTCATCGGTCTGCCCGGCGGCATCGACGGGCTCGTGCACCTCTCCGATCTCTCCTGGGACGTGCCCGGCGAAGAAGCCGTGCGCAACTACAAGAAGGGCGAGGAGCTCGAGACCGTGGTGCTCGCGATCGACCCGGAACGCGAACGCATCTCGCTCGGCGTCAAACAGCTCGACAAAGACCCGCTGTCGTTGTTCCTCGGTGAACACCCGAAGGGCAGCGTCGTCTCGGGCGTCGTGCAGGAGCTCGATGCGAAGGCAGCGACCATCGCGCTCGACGGCGGCGTCATCGGCCAGCTACGCGCGTCGGAGATCGCACGCGATCGCGTCGAGGACGCACGTACGGTCCTCAAGGTCGGCGAAACCGTCGAGGCGAAGATCACGGGCGTCGACCGCAAGACGCGCATCGTCTCGCTATCGATCAAGGCCAAGGAAGTGCACGAGGAGCAGCAGGCTCTTCAGAACTACAAGAGCGAGTCCGGCCGCACGACGAGCGGCACCACGCTCGGCGATCTGCTCAAGGAAAAGATGAGCCCAGAGTGAGTTGGCGCGCGTGAGCGCGGGTAGTGTGCCTTGGCCCACGAATAAGGTCCGAACTGATGACAAAGTCCGAGCTGATCGAGTCCATCGCCCGCAGTCAAAAGCATTTGCCTGCCAAGGACGTGGAGCTGGCCGTCAAACACATCCTCGAGCTCATGAGCGAAGCTCTGGCGAACGGCGAGCGAATCGAAATCCGCGGGTTCGGCTCCTTCTCGCTGCATTACCGCCCGCCACGAATGGGGCGCAACCCCAAGACTGGCGAGGCCGTGGCGCTCGCGGGCAAGAACGTCCCGCACTTCAAGCCCGGGAAAGACCTGCGCGAACGAGTCAACGAGTCACGGCACCTGCCCGTGCGTGACTAGCGGCCCTGAGGTGCCGGTGTTACGGTTTCGGCCGAACCGAACCGTAACACCGGCACCTCTTTAGACACGCGCGGAGGGATTGAGCCTTGGTCACGCTGCGCCGACTCTCGTGGGCGGCCGCACTCGTCTTGCTCGTGCTGGTCGGCGCGGTCTTCGCCTACAGCAACCCCGAGCCCATCGACGTCGATATCGGCCTCGCGCGCTTCGAGGACGTTTCGCCAACGGCCGCGTTCGCGGTCGTGCTTGCGTTCGGCTGGCTGCTCGGCCTCCTGACCGCGGCCGCGGCGCTCTGGCGCGGGGCGGCCGAGAAGCGCCGCCTGCGTCAGGACCTCGAGCACGCGCGCGCCGAGCTCCATACGCGCCGGGAAACGACATAGCCCATGCCCGGCGACGCTGTGTTCCTGCTGGCCGCGCTGTTCATCGTGTTCGGTGCGCTCGGCTTCGTCTACAAAATCTACGCGGATCGCGACCGCGAGCCGCCGCGCATCAGCGCCGACTACATCCGCGGCTTGAATCTCGTGCTCAACCGCCGGACGGACGAAGCGCTCGAGCTGTTCGTGCAGATGGCGAAGGTCGACGACGACACGCTCGAGACGCATTTCGCGTTGGGGCACTTGTTCCGGCGCCGCGGCGAGGTCGAGCGGGCGATTCGTGTTCACGAGAACCTGCTTGCCCGTCCCAACCTCAACGAAGCGCAGCGGCATCAGGCCGTCTTTTCGCTCGCCGAGGACTACCTGAGCGCCGGACTCTTCGATCGTGCGGAGCAGCTGTTCGCCGAGCTCCGTGACAGCACGACGCTTGCCGAACCGGCGCTCGACAAGCTCGTGAACATCTACGAGCGCGAGAAGGAGTGGCAGAAAGCCATCGACGCGCAGCGCAGGCTCGAGATGCTGCGCGGTACGAAGTCGAGCCAGGTGGCTCACTATTATTGCGAGCTCGCCGAGGCGGCGCGCGAGGCCGGCGATCGCGCGCTCGCGCGCGAGCAGCTGCGCAACACGATCCGTAGCGAGTCCGGAGCGCTGCGCGGGACTCTGATTCGCGCGATGCTCGCTCAGGAAGAGCGCGATTACGCGCAGGCCATCCCGCTCTACGAGCAGATCATCGCGGCCGACCGTCACTTCATCATCGAAGTGTTGCCGCCCCTGCTCGAGTGCCATCGCGCGAGCGGTGGGCTCGCGGAGTTCGACGCGTACCTCGAGCAGCTGCTCGCCAAAGACGCTTCCTTGCACCGCGATTTCGCTTACGCGGCGATCATCGGCAACCTCGAAGGCTCCGCTGTGCTGCGCAGCGCCGTCGAGCGCTTCGTGTTCGCGCATCCCGTGCTCGCCGCGCTCGTCAACGCCAAGGAGCTGGAGACCCTAGCCCCGGAGCAACGCAGACCGGCGGTCGAGCGAATCACCCAGGCACTGCGCACCGTGGCGTTGGCCAATGCGCGCTACCGCTGCGCGAACTGTGGCTATAGCACGCAACGATTCATTTGGCACTGCCCAAGCTGCAAGCTCTGGGAAACCGTCCGGCCCATTCAGAGCGTCCCGCTCGAGACCGTCATCACGCGCGCATGAGCCGCGGCCGCGGCGCTGCGCTGCGCGAAACTGCACGAACTGCCGAAATTGAGTGGCTGCGAGCGCACGGCATCGCGGCCTAGCATGCGCGCTCGTTCCAACCACAGGAGTCCCCGCATGAAACTCGCGACCCGACAGCTGATCTATGCCATGGCCTTTGCGTGCGGCAGCTTCGCCGCCGTCGCCGGGCCCGTGAACATCAACACGGCCGACGCCGCCAAGTTGGCAACCGAGCTCCAGGGCGTAGGCCCGGCGCTCGCCGAGGCGATCGTCGCGGACCGCAAGGCCAACGGCAACTTCGCCACGCCCGAAGCGCTCACGCGCGTCAAAGGAATCGGCGAGCGCATCGTCGAGATGAACAAGGGCAACATCCTCGTTGCCGATCCGGCGCCGACGCGCTGAAGACTGCCATGAGACGAACGGAGGGTGCGGATAGGACCGCACCCTTCGCCTTCTTCGGTATCATGGGCCGATATCCGCTCACTCGGGGTCTAGGTCCATGGCACGAATTCGCACGGTCGTATTCCCCGTTGCGGGCCGAGGTACGCGTTTTCTCCCCGCGACGAAGGCCTCTCCCAAGGAGATGTTGCCGATCGTCGACAAGCCGTTGATCCAATACGCCCTGGAAGAGGCCCTTGAAGCCGGCGCCGAGCGGCTCGTCTTCATCACGGGCTCGTCGAAACGCGCCATCGAGGACCATTTCGATACCGATGCCGAGCTCGAGCGGCAGCTCGCCGAGTCCGGTAAGCACGACCTCCTGGCGCTCGTGCGCGACATCGTTCCGCCGCAGGCAACCTGCATCTTCGTGCGCCAGGGCGTGCCGCTCGGCCTTGGTCACGCCGTCCTCTGCGCCAAGCACGCGGTCGGCGACGAGCCGTTCTTCGTGCATCTCGCCGACGACCTCATCTACGGCAAGGTCGGCTGCCTGCTGCAGATGCGCACGCATTTCGAGAAGCATGGCGCGAGCGTGCTCGCCGTCGAAACGGTGCCGCACGATCAGACGGGCAACTACGGCATCGTGGCCCTGCAGCAGGAAGCGAGCGGCGCCCAACGCGTCACTCGCATCGTCGAGAAGCCGAAGCCCGCCGATGCGCCGTCGAACCTCGCCGTCGTCGGTCGCTACATCTTGACGCCCGCGATCTTCGGCAAGCTCGAACGCACGCAGCGCGGCGCCGGCGGAGAGATTCAACTGACCGATGGCATCGCGGCCTTGCTCGCGGACGAGCCCGTGCACGCTCTGCGGTTCAGCGGCATTCGTTACGACTGCGGCAGCAAGATCGGCTATCTGCGCGCGACCGTCGAATACGGCTTGCGCCACCCCGAGCTCGGCGAGAGCTTTCGCGCCTACCTACAAAACGTCTGGGAGCGCTAGCGGCTTACCAGGTCGCGGCGAGCGCGCGGATCTCGGCGTTGTGCTCGCCGAGCCGCGGCGGGTAGCGGCGATACGTGGGACCGTCGCTCGCGAAACGCACCGGCAACGCGATCGACTTCACGACGCCGATGAGCGGATGCTCGAGCTCGACGATCATGCGGCGCGCGAGCACCTGCGCGTCGGTCAGCGTCTCGTCGGGGAAATTGATCGGCCCGGCCGGGACGCCGGCGGCGACGAGCTCCTCGACCCATTCGGCCGCGGGCCGTTTTGCAAGGACACCCTCGATGAGCGGAATGAGCTCCGCGCGGTGCACGTTGCGCTCGGCATTGGTCGCGAACCGCGCGTCGGTCATGAGCGTGCGCTCCACGCCGAGCACTCTACAGAACTTTGCCCAGAGCCGTTCGTTGCCGACGGCGATGATCATCGCCTTGTCGCGCGCACGCACGGGTTGATAGGGCGTGACGCTCGGGTGCGCATTGCCGAGCCGCGGCGGGCGCTTGCCGGTCGCGAAGTAGCTCGCGCCGATGTTGGCGAGCCAGCTCAGCTGTGCGTCGACGAGGGCGACGTCGACGAGCTGGCCCAAGCTCGTTCCGGTCGCGCGGTTGTCGCGCGCATAGAGTGCCGCGAGCACGCCGATGCACGTATAGATGCCGCCCGAGATGTCGGCCATCGGTGACGGGAAACGGCTCGGTCCGCCATCGACGGGCCCCGTGAGCGCCATGAGCCCGGCCTCGCCCTGCGCGATGATGTCGTAGCCACCGCGGTTGGCTTTCGGCCCCGTGTGGCCATAGCCGCTCACGGCTCCATAGATGAGGCGTGAATGACGCGCGCGCAGCGTGTCCGGGTCGAGTTGCGCGCGCGCGAGCGACTCGAGTCGCGGGTTGCTCGTGAGGAAGACGTCGGCCCGGCCGATGAGCGTTTGGAGCACGCGCAGGTCGTCGGGCGTCTTGATGTCGAGCGCGATGCTGCGCTTGTTGCGATTTACGCCCAAAAAATACGCGCTCTCGCCTTCCAGAAACGGCGGTCCCCAGCCGCGCGCCTGATCGCCGTCTCCGGGCCGCTCTACCTTGATGACGTCGGCGCCGAGGTCGCCGAGCAGCATCGCGCAGTATGGTCCCGCTAGCGCTTCCGTCACGTCGACGACTTTGATTCCTGTCAGCGGGG
>DATFFV010000585.1:0-2904 GCA_035249885.1 Gammaproteobacteria bacterium
TGCCGACCGCGATGCCGCGCTCGAAGAGCAGCGCCGTCAACTCGAGCGCGACGAGACCGCCGGGCGCGAGCTCGACGAGCTGCGCCGCGAGCTCGGCGAGCGCGAGCAGCAAGTCCGCGAGCTCGGCGCACGTCTCGCGGATCGCGATGTGGAGCTCACGACCTCGGCAGCCGAGATCGAGCGACTGCGCGAGGTGGAGCAAAGCACGAGCCGCGAGCTCGAGCATGCACGCGCCACGCTGGCCGCCAACGAACGCGAGCTCGCGAGCCAACGCGACACGCTCTTGGGCTCGAGCCGCGAGCTCGACGAGCTCCGCGCCAACCGGCAGCGGCTCGAGACGGCGCTCGCGGACAGCTCGGCCCGCACCGATGCCTCCGCGGAAGCCATGGCCTCGGCGCGCGAGCAGATTGCAGGTCTCGAAACCGAGCTCAAGGAAGAACGCGAGCATGCCGAGAGCCTCGGCGAGATCGCCAACGAGCGTCGCGAGCACATGACCAAGCTCCAGGAGCAGGTCGAGGAAGCCGAGGAGCGTTTCGCCGAAGCCAACTGGAAGCTCGGCAAGGCCCTATATTTCGAGCGTATCGTCCAGCGCCGCAAAGGCCTCGTGCGGAAGCTGCTCGAAGCGTTGCGCGCCAAGATGAAGGCCAACGTGGCTCTCAAGGCCGGCATCGACGGCCTGCGCACGTTCAAGGCTTCGTCGGAGATGAACCAACAGAAGCTCCTGAAGCGCATCGATGCGCTCAAGGCCGAGCTCATCGACGCCGAAGAGACCGTCAAACGCCACCAAGGCGGCACGGCGGCCAAGGAAGAGCTCACGATCGCAGTGTCGCGTGCGACGGCGCTCGAGGAACGCTTGAATACTCAGGCCGACCTCATTCAGTCGCTCGAGGCCGATCTCAAGGCAGCGCGGCTCGCGCACAAGCCCGCCGACGACAAGACAGCCGAGGTCGAACGGCTCACCAAGGAGCTTCTGACCAAGAATCAAGCCATCGTGCGCCTCGAGGCCGACATCAACGACCAGCAGCGCAGGCTCAGCAAGTTGCGCGGCAGCGAGTCCGAGACGGTGCGCCTCAAGGCCCTGACAGAGAAGGATCGCGGCGAGATCGACGCGCTGCAGCACGAGATCGCGCAGCTCCGCGAGGCGCTCGCGCGTCAGGCGGCCGAAGCGGCCGCGAGCGCTAACAGCGCCGAGCTCGAGGCCAGGCTCAAGGAGCGCGAGCAATCCGTCGCGCGCCTCATGGGCACGATCAAAGAGCACGAGGCCACGATCAAGAAGCTCACCGAGTCGTCCGAGAGCTGGAAACGCAAATACCAGTTCCTCGCCACGGACTCTCCCGACGCCCACAAGAGCGCTGCGGAAAAATAGCGCCGGGTCATGTCGCGCGGAGGGCCGTTCGATCTCGTCGGTTTGTTTCACGACCGCGGCTTGGACCTAGCCGCGCTCGGCGGCGCCTATCTCGTCGTGCTCGCGACGATCGCCGCAACCCTTTTGACGTTCGCTGCGGCACGGCACTTGCTCGTGATCTCGCCGAATCGCGGTGCGCGCGACTACAGCATCTACGTGTCCCTCGCGCTCGCGACACTGCTCGTCGCTATCGTTCTCGAGAACGAATCGCTGCCTGCCGGCTCGGCGACGCTGCACTACGCGGCCGTGCCCCAGCTACTGCTGCTGCTCGGCCTGCACCTCGCCGTCTGGCATCGGCAGGAACCGTGGCTCGTCGCGCTCGGCGGCTCGGCGACCGCGGCCACGGTCCTGGTCGGCGCGCTGCTCGCGCTCACCACGAGCCTCATCGGGCCGGCCTATTGGGTAGCGTTCGCGCTGCTGACCGCGCTGCTCGTTTTTCTCTGGCGCAAAGCGATCTTGACGCAACGCGCGTTCGTGACGGCAAGCTCGATCTACATGAGCTCGAAAGAAACGCTGGACGCGGCGGCGATGCCGCAGAAACCCTGGCTCGGGCTCACGCAGTGGTCGGCGCTCGTCGCCGCGAGTGTCTCCCTGGCCATCGCGAACGCGTTGCTGCGCGGGCGCGGGATCGAGGAGATTCCGGCCGTCGACATCGCCACCGACTCCGTGCTGTTGCTGCTCGTCACGACGATCGTCTGCGCAGTCCCGGCCGCGAGCTACTGGCTCATGCGCAAAGCGTGGATGCCCGAGCTCACGCGCTTCGTGTGGCTTGCGTGGATCGTCGTCGGCTTCGCGCTGACGTACGGCAACTACTTGAGCAGCCTCAGACCAGCCTAGCGAGGAGCCGCGGCGTAAGATCCGCGCGGCAACGCGTAAGGTCGTCGATGCCGCAGAGCGTCGCGAGGTCGGTCACCGGAAGCCCCGCATAACCGCACGGGTTGATCCCGCCGAACGGCGCAAGATCCATGGCCACGTTCAGGGCCAAGCCGTGATACGAGCAGTGCCGCTTGACGCGCAAGCCGATGGCCGCGAGCTTCGCGCCGTCCACGTAGACTCCGGGCGCATCACGGCGCGCGCGAGCCTCGATGCCGTAGCCCGCAACCGTGTCGATGACGGCGTTCTCGAGTGCCTGCACGAGTTTGCGTGGATTCAGCGCCCGACGCTGAAGGTCGAGCAGCACATAGGCGACGAGCTGGCCCGGGCCGTGGTACGTCACCTGGCCCCCGCGGTCGATCTGCACGACCGGAATGTCGCCCGGCGCGAGCAAGTGCCTCGAATCGGCGCGCATGCCGAGCGTATACACGGGCGGGTGCTCGACGAACCAGATTTCGTCGCGCGTTGTTTTCGTGCGCGCGGCCGTGAAGGCCTGCATCTCGGCCCAGACGGCCGGCAGCGGCCTAGACCCAAGATCCCGAACGAGGGGCGCGTCCACGTTACGCTTCAGAGCGCCATCAGGACGCGCTCGCTCGCGACGAAATCTCGGTAGACCGCGTCGATCT
>DATFFV010000586.1:0-5079 GCA_035249885.1 Gammaproteobacteria bacterium
TAGTAGCGCTGCCCCAGGCTGAAAGCCGACTCCGGCATGATGATGCCGGGCTCGGCGCCGTCGCGGCCGGCAAGCCACGCGCCGTCGTGGCTCACGACGCGGCCGTCCTCGTAGATATCGACATCCTCGCCGAAGTAATACACGTCACGCGAGGGCACGCACATGGCGAAGTAGTTGCGCGAGATCTCCTTGATCTCGTTGTTCTCCCGCTCCTCCTCCACGATCACGCGCGTCCAGACGGGCCGGCGCTTTCGGTCGTCGTCGATCCATACCTTCTTGACCTCGCGCGTGACCGTAATGACGACATCCTCGCGGTCATCGCACTCACCGGACGCCACGCACGCCGAATTGTCGAAGTAGGTGCGCCGCCCCGGCATTAGGCTGAAGAACGCGTTGCCGCCCAACGGCATGAAGGCGCATTCTTCGACGGGAAACTCGGAGGTGAAGTCCTCCTCCTGAGCCGCCGCAGCGAGTGGCAGCAAAACCAGCAAGACGATACAGGCTTTATGTTGAGTCACGTCGTTTCTCCCGTGATGGCGTTTGAGTGTTGGCGACTGGGGAGACGGCCGTGCGGGTGCAATCCCTCGCCGCGAAGGATCCGCCGCCGTCATCCGTCTAAGGCCTAGGAGACCGTGGCGAATGGGGCCGACGCATCCCGATTCGAAGCTCGCGAAGCGCCTGCTCGCCGGCGATGAGGCGGCGTTCCGCGAATTTTTCGATGCCTCGTTTCCCAAGCTTTTCCGTTTCGCGCTCGCGCGCGTGCGCGGTAACCGCGACGAGGCGACCGACGTCGTTCAGCACACGCTGTGCAAAGCCTTCGAGCACCTCGATTCATACCGCGGTGAAGCCTCCTTGTTCGGTTGGATGTGTCAGATCTGCCGGAACGCGATCAACGACCGCGGCCGGCGTGCCCGGCACGAGCCGGTGCCGATCGGATTGCTCGAGGACGAGTCGGATCTGCGCGGGATTCTCGAGGCCGTGGCAGCCCCCGGCGAGGACGGGCCGGAGCAGCAGGCGGCCCGCCGCGAGCTCGTGCGACTCGTCCAAGCCGCACTCGACAGTCTGCCGGGACGCTACGGCGACGTGCTCGAGTGGAAGTACATCGATGGGCTCTCGGTCAAGGAGATCGCCGAGCGTTTGGCCGTGGGTCCGAAGGCCGCAGAGTCGCTGCTGACGCGTGCGCGCGCGGCGTGTCGCGAGCTGCTCGCGGAGGTCGATGGCTCGCTGGGTTTGGCCGCTGCTCGGGGGGACGCGCTGCGATGACGGATGAAGATCGGACTGGGACCTTGGCGCAGAACCCACGCGAGGGCGACGCGTTGGGGCGGCTCATCCGCGCGGCGGGCCGGCGCCCGTCCCCGAGCGCGGCGGAGTACGAGCGCGCTCGTCTCGCCGCGCATCTCGCCTGGCAGACGAAAGTGCACGCCGGCCGGCGGCGGCGCTTGGCGGGGTGGGCGTTGGCAGCCAGCATCGCGGTCACCTTCACCATCGCGGTAGCGACGTTACCCTGGGGAGCGCCGCCTGTCGTGGCGCAGCTCACCACGGTACGCGGCACGGTCGAGCGCTTCGCGACCGACGCGGCACGCTGGGAGCCCGTGCCGCGCGACGCGCAGATCCTCGCGGGCTCGCACCTGCGAACGTCGCCCGACGGTGGCGCTGCGTTCGTCGTCGCCAACGGGATCGTCGTGCGCGCGCATGGGTCGACGACTTGGGTCTTCGACGGCGCAACACGGTTGACGCTCGATGGAGGGACTCTGTACGTCGACACTGGCCCCGCGTCGCGCGGGGCGCGCGAGCTCGAAATCGTCACTCCGCACGGCGTCGTCCGACACGTCGGCACGCAGTACGAGGTACGCGCACTGACGTCGGAAGTGCGCGTGCGTGTGCGCGAAGGCCGAGTGCAGCTTCGATCTCGCGCCACAGAGCCACCCCATGAAGCGCCGACGGGCCAGGAGCTGCTGCTCACCGTCGACGGCGCCGTCGAGCACCGCGCGTTCGCGACGGATTCGCCCGAATGGCGGTGGGCGCAAGCACTGGCCGCCCCGATCGAGCTCGACGGCGGCTCGGCATTCGACGCGTTGCAGTGGGTCGCCCGCGAAATCGGGAAACGGCTGATCTTCGAGGATGTGAACGCGGAGCTGCTCGCGCGGAACGCGATCATTCACGGCAGCAGCGCCGGGCTCGAGCCCTTGCAAGTGCTCGAGGTCGTAATGGCAACTTCGGCCGGTTTGGACTACACGCTGGGCGACGGTACGCTCATGGTGCGTCGGCGCTGACGCCATCGGACGCACACCGGTCTTGCGAGCGTCGCACAAAGACCATGGGCAAATGGACAACTAGCCATCGACGACCGTCGCGCATAGCGGTCCACGTCGGCGTTGTCGCCGCCGTATGGAGCATCGCGGCGCTCGGGCAGCCGCGGCTCGCCGGTCTTACGCTCGAGGCCGCCATCCGGCAGTTGGAGGATGCGGGCCTGCGAGTGTTCTACAGCTCGAACGTCGTGAGGCCGACAATGCGTGTGGTCGAGCAACCCGCGGGCGAGGATCCTCGCGATTGGCTGCGCGCGCTCGTGGCACCGCACGGCCTCACCGTCGTCGCAGGACCCAGGGATTCGGTCCTGATCGTCAAGATGGCAGCGCCGACACCGCCCGCGCGCGCCGTTCCGCCTCCAACGGCTGAGCGCGCGCCGATAAGGGCTCCGTTGCCGCCCATCGAGGAGATCGTCGTCGCCGCGAGCCGCTACGCGCTCGCACGACCGATCGCCGGCGAACCGTTCCGGCTCGCCAACCCGGACTTGGAGGCGCTGCCCGATCTCGGCGACGACTCGCTTCGAGCCGTCCAACGCCTGCCCGGCGCCGCGGCCAACGGCTTCGATGCCCGCACCCACATCCGCGGCGGCGAAGTCGGCGAGCTGCTCGTGCGCCTCGATCAGCTCCGTCTCTACGACCCTTATCACCTCGAAGACTTCCAGGGTATCTTCAGCAACATCGACCCGCGCATCGTGAGCACGATGGATGTGTATACCGGCGGGTTCCCGGCGGCCTTCGGCGATCGCATGAGCGGCATCATCGATGTGGCGTCGCTAACACCTCCGGCACCGCGTTACCACGAGATTGGAGTCAGCTTTTTCAATGCCTCGCTGTTGAGCGCGGGCTCGTTCGACGACGGAGACGGCGAGTGGCTGGCCTCACTTCGGCGCAGCAATCTCGACCTCTTGTACAGCTCGTTCAGCAAGCTGCCCGAGCGGCCCCGCTACGTCGACGGCTTCGGTAAGGTCGCCTATCGGCTGACGGACACGCTACGAATCACACTCAACGCGCTGTACTCGCGTGACGAAGTCACGCTCAATGACGACCTCGACGTCGAGGAGAGCGCAAGCTCGAGCCACGAAGATCGCTATGTCTGGCTGCGCTTCGAGCACACCCCGAGCACGACTTTGACCGGCACCACCTTGCTCGCACACACGACGCTGGTAGGACAGCGAACCGGAGCCACAGCGAAACCCGGAGTCAGCACGGGTTGGCTCTTCGATCAGCGCGACTTCGCGCTCGACACGTTGCAGAGCGAATGGACCTGGCGGCCGCTCGAGGCCGGGCGCTGGTCGTTGCAGTTCGGCGGAGCGTTGGGCCGAGCCCGCGGCGGCTATACCTACCGCGACGGGGTCGAGTTCGACGTGCTGGTCGGAGGGCCGCCTTCGCCGACTCTGGCACGCGAGCGCGATCTGCGCGTCACGCCGAAAGGCGAGCAGCACGCGATCTACGGCAGCGTTCGCTTCGAGCCTACGGCCAAGCTCAGCATCGACGTCGGCGCCCGTTGGGATCACCAGACGCTCGACCCCGGGCGATCCGGCTCGTTCGACCCGCGCGTCAGCTTGCGTTATCGACTCGGAGAACGCACGTCGCTGCTGGCGAGCGGCGGCCGATTCGAGCAAGCGCAAGCCATCAACGAGTTGCAGGTCAGTGACGGCGAAGAGCGCTTTTTCCCTCCGCAACGGTCGCGGCACGCGGTTCTCGGTCTAGAGCACGAGCTCGCGAGCGGGGTGCAACTGCGCTTCGAGACCTACCAAAAGGACATGAGCCGCGTGCGCCCGCGTTTCGAGAACCTGCTCCAGCGGCAGAGTCTACTACCCGAGCTGAAACCCGATCGGGTGCGAATCGCGCCCGACTCGGCCCGAGCTCGCGGGTTCGAAGCGCTCGTCAGCGACGGACGCGCCGCCCGTCTCGATTGGTGGGTCAGCTACAGCTACGGCCGCGTTCGCGACCGGGTCGGTGACGCCGACGTCCCGCGGAGCTGGGATCAAACGCGCGCGCTCTCCGGCGGGCTCGGATGGGAAACGCAGCGTTGGAACGTCGGTCTCGTGGCGACGCACCGATCCGGTTGGCCGCGAACCTCCGTGCTCGGCCTGGCCGACGGCGACGACCCGCCGCGGATCGCCATCGGTCCACGCAACGCCGAGCGCGTCGGTGCGTTTCGCTCCCTCGATCTGCGCGTGATGCGCGCGTTTTCGCTGCACCGCGGCGAGCTTTCGGCGTTTTTCGAGATGACGAACGCGCTTGACCGCGACAACGAATGCTGCGTGGAGTACGAGGTCGAGCTCGATGAGCTCGACGAGCCCGTGCTCGGGCTGTCGCAGCTCTACTACTTGCCCCGCGTGCCATCGCTGGGCTTCGTGTGGTCGTTCTGACGACCACGTAGGGCTTTCTTTCAAGCATGTGCAATCGGCCGGCGACCGCTGCCGTGCCGCACGCGCGCTCGCACCGCAGACGATTGCGAGGCACAATGCTATCTGCTATAACAATTAAAACGTCGAGGGCGTCAACGTCGACAAGAACACGATCTCCTCGCGCGCATGGACGAACGCCGTCGTGGGCTACGGGAGCGACATGGGCGACACGGGCAATTGGCGCCTCACGCTCAGTGTGCAAGACTTGGTCGACAAGGATCCGCCTATCATTCCGTCCGCGGGTGACACGCGCTTCGGCGCACAGGCGACCGACGCCACTTACGACGAGTGGGGCCGGCGCTATCAGCTCGGCTTCAACATGGAGTTCTGAAACACGATGCGGCCGCCGGGGAGTCTCA
>DATFFV010000587.1:0-2025 GCA_035249885.1 Gammaproteobacteria bacterium
CGGCCACGGCGCCGAGCGCGGCGTGCTCGAGCGCATTCGCCGCGCGGAGCGCGCGTACGCGCGCCAGCTCGGCGCCGACATGAAGCCGGGCTCGGGGGTCGAGCCGGGTGCGCTGCTTGCCCTCGCCTATCCCGACCGCATCGGCAAGCGCCGGACCGGAGGCGACGGCCGTTATCAGCTCGCGAACGGCCGCGGGGCGTCGTTCGCAAACCCCGAGTCCGTGGCGCGCGAGGACTTCATCGTGGCCATCGAGCTCGACGACCGCGAGCGCGAGGCGCGCGTGCTGCTCGCAGCGCCGCTCGCGCGCGCCGACCTCGACGAGTACTTCGCGGCCGATATCGTCACGCGCGACGAGCTCGCCTGGGACGCGCGCAGCGAGGCCGTCGTCGCGCGCCGCACGACGCGGCTCGGCGAGCTCGTGCTCGACGAGAAGCCGCTAAGAGACGCGCCGCCCGAAACGGCTGCCGCGGCGCTGCTCGAGGGCTTGCGCTCGCTCGGCCTCGAAGCGCTGCCGTGGGACGACGACACACGCACGTTCGTCGCGCGCTGCGAGTTCGTGCGCGCGCTCGAGCGCGGCGATCTCGGCGACTGGCCGAGCTTCGCGGCCGTAGCGCTCGCTTCCGATCTGGCTTGGCTCGAGCCGTACTTGGCCGGCATCTCGCGCCGCTCGCACTTCGACCGCATCCCGCTCGGCGACGCGTTGCGCGCACGGCTCTCGCGCACGCAGCTGCGGCAGCTCGACGAGCTCGCGCCGACGCACCTCACGCTGCCGACGGGCACGCGAACGCCCATCGATTACCGTAACGACAACGCGCCGTGCGCGTCGATGCGCGTGCAAGAGGTGTTCGGCCTCGCGGCCACGCCGCGCATCGGCGGCGGCCGGGTGCCCGTGACGTTCAAGCTGCTGTCGCCCGCGCACCGACCGTTGCAGGTGACACGCGACCTCGCGAGCTTCTGGAAGAACGCGTACGTCGAAGTCCGCAAGGACATGCGCGGCCGCTATCCGCGCCACTACTGGCCCGAGAACCCGCTCGAAGCCGAGCCGACGAAGCGCGCGAAACCGCGCCCGCGACGTTAGGCGGTCGCCGTCAGCCGACGACGGTCACGAGCCCCGACGGCTCGTCGATCGCGCGCGCCAACTCGGCGACGCCGCGGTCGAGCGTGGCAAGCACGCCGCCGTGGCGCTGACAAAGCGCAAGCAGGTACGCATCCGTGACCTGACGGTGGCCGACCAAGACGAGGCTCGAGAACACGCCCGCTTCCGCCGGAGCGACATCGTCGGCCCAAAACTCGTGTCCCGGCCGGGACACGATCTGGAGGAGTGCCGCAAGCGCACTGCGGGGGGACACGGCACCATCGGGGATGATCCTCGGATTCGAGGAGATACGAACGAACGCGAGCTGCGTCAGCGGGCAAGTCGCCCAAGACTGCCGGCCGACGCTCCCGAACCAATCGTGCGCCGCGGCATGGTGGACATGGTTCGGCCACGCGAGCGCGATGAGCAGGTTGGCGTCCAGCAGAAACGTCACTCGTCGTCCTCGTCCCGGCGAATGTCTTCGAGCGTCAGCGGCTTGGCGCCCGCCGGGATCTCGAAAACGGGGAAGCCGTCGCGGCTCGCCAACTTGGCCTGCGCCTCGAGGCCTCGCCTGGCCAACTCCGAGAGCACTTCGCCCACCCCCTTGGCTCGCGCGGCGGCGATCTGTTTGGCGGCGTGCAAGACGTCGGGATCGATATTCAATGTCGTACGCATGGGCGAATCACCGGCGCGTCGTAAGCATCACAACATCATAGCATCTCGTCATCTCGATGACTCGGCGGAGATATCAGAACCCAGGCTCTAACCTATGGAGCCGCCCGAGCGGGGTCCAGCCGCGAAACTGTTCGAAACCATAACGAATCATGGAACGAGCAGGGGCTAGGGGGGGGCGGCGTCATCCCGAATACGGCGCGCCCACGCCTCCGCGGGGGGATTTTGCACCGTCGTGGTGCGGAATCCCTCACGTGATGGGTCGCCTCGCTGGTCTC
>DATFFV010000588.1:0-4594 GCA_035249885.1 Gammaproteobacteria bacterium
CGGCACGGAGCAGGGAGACACGGTCGAGGCGGACTTGCTCGTCGGCGAGGACGGCCTCGCGCGCGGCATTCGGTTTACACCCGCGGACGCCATGCTCGCGTCCGCGCAACGCTGAATTGGAGGACCGGACCATGAGCTCGAAATCGTTGTGGACCCCGCTCTGCGCGGGCCTTCTGTTTTTCTCGACCGTCGCCGTGGCGCAGCCCAGGCCCGCACCGCCGGCGCCGCCGGCGGCGCCCGAGGACACGGTGTTCTTCCTCTCGAACGCGGCGCCGCTGCCGGTCTTCGGTGGACAACAGATCGACATCGTGCGCGGCGAAGGCGACGTCCTCGGGCCCGTCGTCAAGGACAAGCCGTACAGCGCGCGTGCGATCACGGAGTCGACGCAGACGCTCGCAGACGGCAACCGCATCGTGCAACGCAACGAGACGCGTATCTTCCGCGATTCGCAGGGGCGGACGCGGCGGGAACAGACGCTCGGCGGCGTGGGCCAGTGGCAAACGGCGGGTGCTCCCGTGACGATGATCACCATCAACGACCCCGTGGCGGGCAAGAGCTACGTGCTCGAGCCCGTGGCGCGCACGGTGCGTGAGATTGGGCCGTTCAAGGTCGTGATCGCGCACGCACAAGCGGGGTTGGCCGGCACGAAGGCCGAGCTCGAGAAGGTATGGACCGCCGGGGTTCCTGCACCGGGCGCTGAAGCTGTCACGGTAATCCGCACCGAGACCGGAGGCCGACACGAGGTGCGGGCGTTCGCGCGCGGCGTGGCCGTGAGCGCACCGTTCGCCGAAGCCACGGTCGGAATGTACGAGCCCGCCGAGGATCTCGGCGAGCAAGTTCTCGAGGGCTTGCTCGTCAAAGGCACGCGGCTCACCGATACGATTCCGGCCGGCAGCGTGGGCAACGAGCGTGCGATCGACATCGTGACCGAGCGTTGGTACTCGGAGGATATCCAAGCCGTGGTCCTACACCGGTTCTCGGACCCGCGCTTCGGCGAGACGGTCTATCGGCTCGTCAACGTTGCCCTCGGCGATCCGTCGGCGGAGCTCTTCACCGTGCCCGACGATTACGAAAGCACGGTCATCGCGCTCGACGGCGGCGTGGTTCGCGTGGGCGAGAACGGCGTGGAAATGGACGCGCGGCGCGTCGTGATCGAGCGCGACGGCGCAGACGCCGAGTAGCTCAACCTCGCCCCGCCGGGCAGGCCGTGCCGGGCTTGATCGTCACGAACCGGTCGACGACGAGGCGCCCGCTCGTCGCCACGAGGTGGCCCTCGATCGTCGTCAGCGCCACCTTGCCGCTCCCATTCATGCGCCGGTGCTGGCGCCTGAGCTCGCGATAGGCGCCGCTCTCGCTCACGGTGAACGTGAGGCCGGTCAGGCACTCGCGAAACGTGGCGCCGCGCTCGGTCACGGCGCTTTCACCGTCGAGCGTCAACCGGTCGACGAACGGCGGCGCGCTCGTGTCACGCGTGAGCGCGTGCTCGAGCGGTGAGGCAGCGCGCAACTCGAGACGCTCGCCATCGCGGGTTGTCAGGCGCCGCTCCGGGCCCGCGCCGCGCAGCACCGCCTCGGCCGCAAGGTCGTCCCAGTGCCAGCGGCCTAGGCTGTACGTCGCGTAATTTTGGGCAGGGCTCTGCGTGGCGGCGCTATCGGCTTCGTCGACGAACCGTTGGCGCATGAAGAAGCGGCCGTCGGGGCGTAACCAGAGCGTCGTCGCGATCGCCGCACAGTTGCTGCAAGGGAGCTGTCCCGAATACACGCCGGCGAGCGTCGTGGGCATCGGCGTCGCGACAGGCGCATCGTCGCGCTCGGCTGTGCAGGCGCCGAGCAGGGCGGTCAGCAGCACGAGCGCGGGGCGCAGACGGCGGGTTCGGTACGGCATCGTGGCCCATCTTCCGCGCCCCACGCCTTCGGAATAGTAAATGGATCACGTTCGCCGGCCCGCGTGGCCGCGCTTGCACCGCGTCCGTGACGCGGCGCGCATCCCTGCACCGCCGTCGGCGGGTTCCACAAAACGTGGTCGCGTACCGCTCTGGGGTCCGCTGTGCGTTTGGTTCCCCGGGCCGCCGCTACCTCAAGCCGTTAGGGCGCGGCCGCCGTGCTCGCGGCATGCTCACGCGCCGCGAGATCGTCGACGATCGCGAACCAGCCGTCGTAGGTGCCGGCCTTGTCGCCGGTCGTCACGAACTTGCCGTTGACGACGATCGTCGGCGTCGCCTGCACGTTATAGCGTTTCACGAGCTCCTCGGCGCGTTTGAGCTTCGCGTTGACGGCAAACGAGTTGAACGTGCTCTTGAACGTGGCGGCGTCGACGCCGTGGTCGGCGAAGAAGTCCGCAAGCTTCTCCTCCGTGTCGAGGTAGTTGCGTTTGGTGTGGAACTCGGCGAAGAACGGGCCGTCGATCTGCTCGGTCTTGCCGAGCGCCTCGGCCGTGTAATAGGCGCGCGCGTGCAATATCCCCACGGGGTTCCACAGAGCCGGGATGCGCACGAAGTTCACGTAGTCGGCCTTGCGCGTAAGCCAGCTCTGAATATACGGCTCGAAGCTGTAGCAGCCGCCGCAGCCGAACTGGAAAATCTCGGCGACCTCGACCTTGCCCGCGTCGGTGCTCGTCGGCTGGGCCGGCGACAAGACCGTGTAATGCTTGCCTGCCTGGAACGGGGGGACGGGGGCTTGGGCCTCTGAAGCCCACGCGCAGGCGGTCAGGCCCACGAGTGCCAGGGCGCGCGAAGTGGTCGATCTCACGTTCAAACTCCTTGATTCGGTGGGCTTGAGACCGGGCTCGGCCTCGCTTTCCGAAGCTTAGCGTCGCCCGAGGGGGTGCGGCAACGAGCGGGGGCCCCGCTTGAGGGAACTTGACCCCCGGCCGTAGGAGTGTGAACCCGTTCACGTTTGCCTGGGACTCACCCTCACCTGCGCACCGGCCGCGACGGCCCGTGCGCGCCACACGGGAGGAGAACCATGAAACGTCGGCTATCGGTGGTGGCGGCGATCGTCACGGCGGGAGTGGGTTTGGGGTCGATTGCGGGCGTGGGCGCGGACGACGACGAGCGCGGCGTCAAACGCGTGCGCGCGAGGCTCACGGGCTTTCAGGAAGTCTTCCCCGCCGGCGGCGGTGTGTCGACCACGGGTCAGGGCACGTTCCGCGCGGAGATCGACGAGGCGACCGGCCTCATCACCTACACCCTCAAATACTCCGGCCTCACAGGGACGGTCACGCAATCGCACCTGCACTTCGGTCAGCATCACACGTCGGGAGGCATCAGCGTCTGGATCTGTCAGACGGCGACGAATCCCGCGCCGGCACCGGCGCCCGGCGCGCAGCCCGTGCCGATGTGTGCCGAAGAGGTCTCGGGCGATGCCCTCGCGGCCAATGTCATCGGTCCAGCGGGTCAAGGCATCGCGCCCGGCGAGTTCGCCGAGCTCGTTGCGGCCATCAAGGCCGGCAGTGTCTACGTCAATGTGCACTCGAGCCTGTTCCCCGCAGGCGAGATCCGCGGACAGCTGTTCTAGCGAATCACGGTGCCGGCGCCGCGACCCCAGCGGCGCCGTTTTTCCGCGCGCACACCGCGCAGCATCTAACGCACGACGAAGCCGTAGGCTAGCGGCTGCTTGCATCACCTGCGAATAACGTCGTGACCCAGTCGCGCAGCGCGGCGACGTCGGGATTACCGTCCACGGCGGGTCGATGGACGAAGTAATAGCGGTCGCTGGTCGCAAGCTCGCCGGGGCAGGGCCGGATCAACGCGCCGCTCGCGAACCAGCTGCCGCTCAAGGCGACGGGCAGCAACGCGACGCCGAGGCTGCGCTCCGCGGCGCGCGCGACCGCAAACGAGCTGTCGAAGTGCATGGCCTTGAGCGGGCGGCCGACGGGCACGCTCATGCGAGCGAACCAGTCGAGCCAGGCGTGCGGCCGGCGGTTGTGAACGATGAGCGGCGCATCGAGCAGCGCCCGAGGTTCCACCACTGGGCGCTGGGCGGCGAACTGCGGCGAGCACGCGGGCGCGAGCGTCAGCGCGAACAGCGGCCTGAAGACCATGGCCGGCGGCGGCGCCGGCAATAGCACGATCGACGCGTCGCACCCTGCGGGGGGCGGCGTGCCCACTTCCGTAGTCTCGACGCACAGGTCGATCGTGCGATGCCGTTCGGCGAACTCGCTCAAGTGCTGAACGAGCAGCTCGCTCGCGAAGAACGGCGTGACGCTGACGCGCAGCGCGCGGCGGTGGCCGAGCCGCTGCTCGAAACGCGCTGCGACGTTGTACAGCTCGTTCAACAGAGGCTCCACTTCGGCCCGCAACTCGGCGCCCAAGTGGGTGAGCGCGAGTGCACGAGCGCGTCGCTCGAACAGAGCGCCGTGGAGCCGCTCCTCGAGCGCCTTGACTTGATGGCTTACTGCGGAGGGCGTCACGCAGAGCTCCTCGGCCGCAGCCTTGAAGCTCAAATGGCGGGCTGCAGCACAGAACGCCCGCAGGCCGCGAATCGAGCCCTCGCGCAACGTCGTTTCTCTTGCTTGGGAAACTCAGTGGCGTGGGTCTGCAAGAAGTGTGCCCCTAGGCGGAACGTCGCGCGGGCCCGCGGCGCCGCGCCGGGCC
>DATFFV010000589.1:0-2295 GCA_035249885.1 Gammaproteobacteria bacterium
ATCGTCATCGACACGATCGCGGCATGGAATCGCCGACTCAGTCTTCGACCACCGTCGATTCCGCCGACCGCCCGCGCCGCGCTTGCGCGGCGATGCGGCGGTCTTCCTCTTCGCGCAGACGGTGCAGCGTCTCCTCGTCGACGACGCGGCCGTCGAACATGTGGATTTTGCGGCGCGCGTAGTCGGCGTAGCGCGGGTCGTGCGTCACGATGCAGATGGTCGCGCCGTCGGCATGCAGATCGGCGAGCAGCCCCATGACCTGCTCGCCGTTCTTCGAGTCGAGGTTACCCGTGGGCTCGTCGGCGAGCAGGATCGACGGGCTGCCGACGAGCGCGCGCGCGACAGCGACGCGCTGTTGCTGACCGCCCGAGAGCTGTGCCGGATAGTGGTTCAAGCGATGCGCCATGCGCACGCGCTCGAGCGCTTCGAGCACGCGCTTCTTGCGCTCGGCGGCCTTCATGCCGGCGCGATACGTGAGCGGCAGCTCGACATTCTCGAACACCGTGAGGTCGCCGATGAGGTTGAACGCCTGAAAGATGAAGCCGATCTCTTTGTTTCGGATGTGCGCGCGCTGCGAAGCGTCGAGGTTCTCGACGGGCGTGCCATTGAGCACGTACTTGCCGCCGCTCGGCGTGTCGAGCAGGCCCAGGATCGACAGCAGCGTCGACTTGCCGCAGCCCGATGGGCCCGCGATCGACAGGTAATCGCCTTTGTCGATCGTGAAGTGCACGCCCGATAGCGCGTGTGTCTCGACCTCGTCGGTGTAGAACACCTTTTTCAAGTCATCGAGTTGGATCAGAGCTGCTGTCGCGTTCATCTTGTGTTTCCTCGATCGTGGATCGTTGGATTGCGGCTAGTCGCCGCGCAATGCAGTGACCGGGTCGACGAGCGCCGCGCGCCGCGCGGGCCAGTAGGCCGCCGCGGCGATGACGGCGAGTAAAGCTAACACGGCTGCGGCCGGAACGAAGGGGTCGGACGGCGTGAGGCCGAACAGCAGCGCGCGGCCCACGTCGCCGAGCAGCAGCGCGAGGCCAACGCCGATCGCAATGCCGATGGCCGCCATCCAGGCGATTTGCCTGAGCACCATGCGGCGCACGGTCTTAGGCGCCGCGCCGAGCGCGATGCGCAGACCGATCTCGCGCAGCCGCTGCACGACGCCGTAAGAGAGCACGCCGTAAATCCCGACGCCGGCGAGCACGACCGCTATGGCGGCCAACGCACCCGCCAGAGTGCCCATGAAGCGGTCGAGAAATACGTTCTCGCGCGCTTGCTGCGTAACGGTGAGGAAGTTGATGAGCGGCAGGTTCGCGTCATGGCGCGCGAGCACTCCCATGACGGCCGAGCGCAGCTCGGCGAGCCCCAAGCTGCTGCGCAGATAGAAAGTCATCTCGCCGAGAAATGGGGCCTGTGCGCGCGGCCTGAAGACCTGCGGCGGCGGGTCCGCCTTGACCTCGCTGTACTTCGCGTCGCGCACGACGCCTACGATCTCCATGTCGAGGTCTTGGGTCGCACCGAAGGCCATGCGCTTGCCGACAGCGTCGTCGCCGAGGCCGAATTTCTCGACGAAGCGTTCGTTGACCACGGCGACCGGCGGGCCGTCGCTCAGGGCGCGCTCGAATCCCGTACCCCGGATCAGCGCCAATTCGAGCGTCTCGAAAAACTGCGGGCTCACGAAATTAAGGGAGACGTTGGTGTCCGTCTCGGGCGTGGCCTCGAACCCTTCGACGCTGACGTTGCCGTTCCAGTTGCTGTTGTCGATCAACGCAATGTGCGCGGCGCCGGCGGCCGTGACTCCCGGTATCTGCGCGAATTCCTCCTCGAGCCGCGTGAACAGCGCGGCCGATTGCGCAGCCGCGTAGCCGTTGCGCTCCGGCGCGATCGTGAACGCCGCGAGCGACTCGGCGCGAAAACCGAGATCCACGCGCGCGACGTTGACCAGGCTCTGCGCGAACCACCCCGCGAGCACGAGCAGCGCCATCGACAACGCGATCTGCGCCGTCGTGAGCGTGGCCCGAAAACGCGCCGCGGCCTTGCCGCCGGTCTGCCGCGCGCCCTGCGTTTCGCGCGCGGGATTCACGTCGACGCGGATGAGCTTCAAAGCAGGGATCAGGCCGAAGACGAACGTCGAAAGGACGGCCAACACGATAGTGGATGCGACGACCGCGCCGTCGAGCGTCAGATCGAAAACCCTGTTGGACGGGGGCAGCATCGCCTCGATACCGCGCAACGCGCTCATCGTGAGGGGCATGCTCACGAGCGCCGCCGCGGCCGCGAGCAGCAGCGTTTCGACGAGCA
>DATFFV010000590.1:0-3988 GCA_035249885.1 Gammaproteobacteria bacterium
TCTTACGGAGTGCCGACGTTGACCAGCGTCAAGCCGTAAAGGCCACCAGGGGTGGTGTGCGAGATGGCGCCGAAGTAGCGCGACGCGGGCCCGAGCCCCGACCAGGACAAGTCGAAGTCGACGCGGTCGCCGTTCGCCACATTGACCGGCGCCGTGACCGTCAGGTTGCCGACGTCGTCGTTGGCGCCGAAGGCCCACGTGAACAGCGAGTAGTTCGCGCCCGGCCCGCCCGCGACCTCGTCGGTCTCGAAGCCGTGCACGACGACGACGTACGTGCCCGCTGCCGGCCGGAAGAAGTCGATCTGCTCGTCCGAGGTCACGCCGTCGCTGTCTGCGAGCCGCGAGCACTGGTTGCCCGCGCAGCGGAACAAGTAGAGATCCAAGTCGTCGGCGCCGTCCGTGAGCTCATCGAACAGCGCGACGCGAAGGTAGAGCTGGTTCGCCGGCACCGTGATGCAGTGCGCGGCGATGCCGCGGATCGTGCTCGGGCAGGTGACGCCCAAGATTTGCGAGGGATCGAACGCGTTGCTCGCGTCGTCGTCGACAAAGCCCGTCGGCACTTGGCCGTTCGCGTCGAGCGTCGGCTGCCGCAGACCGTGAACTGTGGCGCCGTAGCCGCCGGTGTAGCCGAACGCGACGGGTAACGTGCTCTGTCCCTGACGGCCGCGCAGGAAGATCTCGGCAGCGGCGCGCAGCGTCACGGGACGCGCGGCAATCGGGCTCGCGATGCGCTGCGTCGCGCTCGTCCATGCGAGCTCGCCGAAGGTCCACTCGTCGCGCGGTGCCCCGCCGTCGACGAAAGTCACCGTGAACTGCGCCGTCTCGCCCGTGCCGAGGACGAGCGAGGGTGGGTCGACGACGACATCGAGGCCCGGCGGCGCGACCACCGTCGCGGAATAGCTCGCGGGCGCGCCGACGTTGGTCACGCGCCGGCGCACGACGTCGCCGCTCACGAGACCCACGACGCCGATCGACGGCAGATTGAGGTCGACGGCGGCGCTCGAGTGGCCGGCGGCTGCGTGCGCGGCGCAGTCGGCCGGCGTGAATGGCGGCTCGTTGCGGCCGCACAGATACGCGGCGTGGTCGGCGAAGCCGTTGTCGTAGACGAGCCCGGGATCGACTGCGGCGTTCGGGTTGATGCGGCCGGCTCCCATGTCGAAGCTGTCTGCGGCGTCGCCGTTGGTGCGGCGCAGGGTGCGAACGGCCGAGGTCATGAGGGCCGACTTCAGTGCGCTCGGCGACCAGCCGGGGTGAGCCTCCTTGAGCAGGGCCGCGGCACCCGTGACCTCGGGCGCCGCTTGCGACGTGCCCGACATGTATTGATAAAGCTCGCCGCGCAGGCCGTTGGCGACGTCGGGCGTGTGGCCCGCGAGGATGTCGACGCCCGGCGCCGTGACGTCGGGCTTCAAGAAGTTCGCGTCGGAGAGCGATGGGCCGCGCGACGAGAAATTGGCGACGATGTCGCCGTTGCCGGACACCGATACGAAAATGCCCCGCGCGAGCCGCACACGCACTTGCTCTTCCTCGGTTTCCTCATCGTCGTCCTCCGCGTCGGCTGCGATGCGGTCGACGAGCACCTGGCCGTCGGCCGTCCCGATCATGACGGCGGGGATACCGACACTACCCAAGTTGCCGTCCATGATCGTCGGCGGGCCGGCATCGTTGTAGACGACGACGGCCACGGCGCCCGCGTCCTCGGCGTTCGCGATCTTGACCTGGAACTCGCAAAGTCCGCGCTCGATGAGCGCGATGTTGTTCTCGATCTCCGCGGCATTCAGGAGCGGCCCGCAGGCGTCGCGCGTGCTGCCCGCGGCGCCGCCACCGCCCTGGCCGTCATCGGCCGTGATGAGCCGCGCCTCGATGGGCTCGTCGCGCGTGAGCGCCGGCGTGAACCTCGCTTCGCGCATCACGATCTGGTCCGCGAGGTCGGAGGGCGACGAGATCTCTATGCCTGAGTCGAAAAACTCGCCTTGCTGCGTCGAAGCGGCCGCCGTCAGCACCCACGGCGCGCTGCTTGGCGAGCCGATCGTGCCGGGCGACGGCCCGTCGTTGCCGGCCGCGACGATCGTGAGCACGCCCGCGTCGAGCGCGTCGAGCAATGCGAGATCGTCGGGTGCGTCGAGCTCGGTCTCGACGGCGCCGACGGAATAATTGATGAGATCGACGCCGTCGCCGACGGCATCGTCGATCGCGCGCACGAGATCGGAGGTCGCGCAGGTCGCCTCGGCATCGCCGGGCCTGAGCCAGCAGGCTTTGTAGATTGCGACGCGCGCGCGCGGCGCGATGCCGCTCACGCGCGCGACGCGCGTGCCGAGCAACGAAGCGTCGACGGCGTTGCCCGCGACGATCGTGGCCAAGTGGGTGCCGTGGCCGTCGGCGTCCTTCGGCGAGCGGAATTCGCCGGGAGCGAGCTCGTAGCGCGCGCTGAAGCCATCGACGTAGAACCGGGCGCCCACGACTTTGTTGTTGCAGGCATCTGGCTCGAAGCCGGGGCCGGCCTCGCAGGCGCCCGTGAAGCCGACCGGTGGATCGTAGACGAGCGCCGTCGGCGGATGGCGCCGATAGCTTGCGCAGAGCCAGAGGCCGAGCAAGGACGTTCGCGACCAGTCGCTGCGGCACGCGCGCGGCGTGCGGTCCTCGGTGTCGAGCAACGACGGATGCCCCGGTGCGACCCCGCTGTCGATGATGCCGATCACGACGTCTTCGCCGCGTAGGCCCAAATCGGCCCGCAGCCCGCCGTCCAAATCCTGGAGGCCGAGGAAGATCGCGCTGTTGTTGGTGCGGAGGCGTTGGTCCGTGTCCTGCCAAACGCGCTCTACCTCCGCGCTTTGCGCGAGCCGCGATACCTCCGCCGCCGTGAGTCGAGCCGCGAAACCGTTGACCGAGTAGCGGTAGCTGTAGATCTTGCTGCTGCCCGCGCCGATGCCGGCGAGCAGCCGGTCGTGCGATTGCTCGAGCGCCGTGGCGTAGCTCTCGGCGGCCGAGTCGCGCGCTCTGAGCTCGCTTTCCGACGGAGGCTTGTCGGCGGCGAAATCGGCTGGCGCACGCTTGTAAGCGGCGGCGCCCGGGCTCCTGAGCTTGACGATGTAGACGGCGGCGCCGCCTTTCTCGGCCGCGGGCCCGAGGAGCCGCAGCGGCTCCGTGACCGGGATGTGGCCGACCTGCGCGGCTGCCGGCCAGAGCCAGACGGCTGCAAGCCACGCGGGGGCTCGGGAGAAAGTCGTCATTTCGTAGTTGTTTCGGACCGTTACGACTGCTTCCCGAAACGTTAGCACAGGTCCGCCGCGGCGCGGCCGCCGTCGGCAGCGTGCGGCCCCCCAAGGGGCGAAGCCCACAAGGGCCTCTCCCTCAACGACGCAGCACTTGGCCCGTGCGGCCGTCCCGGATCGAGGTGGGTCGCTCTGCGCCCCCGAGCTCGCCCGCCAGCACGTAGTCGACCTGGCGCCCGAGATCGCGGCGCAGGCGCAGCACTTTTCGGTGCGGTGGCCGCCGGTTCAGGTTGGCGCTCGTCGAGACGAGCGCGTCGTCTACGCGCCTGCAGAGCTCACGAGCGGCGGGATGCGCCGTGACGCGCACGGCCACAGCGGGGCGGCCGCCCGTGATCCAGCGTGGCGTGCTGCGGCGCGCTTCGAGAATCCACGTGTGCGGCCCGGGCCAGGACGCGAGCACGACGCCGCGCTGCGGTTCGGGCGGCAGCACGACGTATGGCGCAAGCTGCGTGAGATCCGCGGCGATGAGGATCAGGCCCTTGCGCCAGGAGCGGCGCTTGATGGCGAGTAGCCTCATGACGGCCGCGCGGCGGCGCGGCAGGCACCCCAAGCCGAAGACGGCTTCGGTCGGGTAGGCGATCACGCCGCCGTCGCGCAACGTGCGCGCGGCACGGCTGATCGCGAGCGCGCGCGTCACTCGGCCGGCGGCTCTTCGATTGCGGCGGTTGCGGGCGCCGCGGCCTGCGGCTTGCGTGCCGCGGCCTTCTTTTTCTTCTTCT
>DATFFV010000591.1:0-12428 GCA_035249885.1 Gammaproteobacteria bacterium
CGTACGCCATGAACGTACCGCCATGCTTCGCCGCCATCACCTTCGTCAACGCCGCCGTCAACGTCGTCTTCCCGTGATCCACGTGCCCAATCGTCCCGACGTTCACGTGCGGCTTCTTACGCTCAAATTTTTCTTTGGACACCGTCGCTTCCTCTTCGTGTTTGGCTAAGACGAGCTGCCGCTCAGGCGGCACGATCCTTGATGACGTGCTGACTGACGTTCGCGGGCGTTTCCGCGTACTGCGCGAATTCCATGGTGAACGTGGCGCGACCCTGGCTCAGCGAGCGCAGCGTCGTCGCGTAACCGAACATCTCGGCGAGCGGCACGCGCGCGCGCACGATCTTGGCCGTGGGCGCATCCTCGATGGTCTGGACCACGCCACGGCGACGGCTCAAATCGCCGCCGACGTCGCCCAAATTGGCCTGCGGCGTGACGACCGCGACGTTCATGATCGGCTCGAGCAACTTGGGTCCCGCCTTGCGCACGCCTTCCTTGAACGCCGCAGCGCCCGCGACCTTGAACGGGGCCGCGCTCGACTCGAGGTCGCGCTGCGAGCCGCCGAGCAGAGTGACCTTCACGTCGATGACGGGGTACCCCGCGATGACGCCGGCCGCCATTTGCTCACGCACGCCTTGATCGACGGCGGCCGCCACATCTGGCGGTATCGTGCCACCGACCGCTGTATCCACGAACTCGTAGCCGCTTCCTAAGGGCTGTGGCTCGAGGCGCAGCGACACCTGTGCCAACTGATCGCGGCCGCTGTGCTGGCGCGTGAAGCGGCCGTCCTGCTCGACGGCCTTGCGGATGGTCTCGCGGTACGCGACTTGCGGCTTGCCGATATTTGCGGCGACGCCGAACTCGCGCGAGATGCGGTCGACGACGACGTCGAGGTGGAGCTCGCCCATGCCGCTCAGAATGGTCTGACCCGATTCGGCGTCGACGTGGACGCGCAGCGTCGGATCCTCGCGCACGAGCTTCGCGAGCGCTTCGGCCAACCGGTCGTGCTCTGCCGCGGTCTTGGGCTCGATCGCGGCCGTAATGACCGGCTCGGGAAAATCCATCATCTCGAGCGTGATGACCTCGCCCGGCGCCGTGAGGCTGTCGCCCGTGGTGACGTCCTGCAAGCCGACGGCCGCCGCGATGTCGCCGGCGCGCACCTCGTCGATCTCGGAACGCTCGTTGGCGTGCATCTGCACGAGCCGGCCGACGGTCTCGGTACGGTTGCGCTGCGGCACGTAGACACTGTCGCCCGAGCGCAGCACGCCCGAGTAGACGCGGAAAAACGTCAAGTTGCCTTCGCCTAAGTCGGTGGCGATCTTGAACGCGAACGCCGCGAACGGCGCCTTGTCGCTTGGGTCCCGCGTGCCTTCGGCGCCGCCCGGCAACACGCCCTTGACCGCCGGACGATCCGCGGGCGAAGGCAGATAGAAGACGACGGCGTCGAGGACGGCTTGGACGCCCTTGTTCTTGAATGCCGAGCCGCAGAGCACGGGCACGATGTCGCCCTTGAGACAGCGCGCGCGCAACCCGGCGCGAACCTCGTCGATGTCGAGCTCACCTCTCTCGAGGAATTTCTCGAGCAGACGCTCATCGCCGTCGGCCGCTGCCTCGACGACCTTGACGCGATACGCGCGCGCCTGCGCGACGAGCTTGGCCGGAATCTCGCTCTCGATGACGCGTAAGCCCTGCGTCTTGTCGTCCCAGCGAACGGCCTTCATCGTGACGAGATCGACGATACCCTCGAACTCGTCCTCGGCGCCGATCGGCAGCTCGAGCACTACGGGATTGGCCTTGAGCCGCTCGCGCATCTGGTCGAGCACGCGGAAGAAATCGGCGCCCGGCTTGTCCATCTTGTTGACGAAGGCGATGCGCGGCACGCCGTACTTGTTCGCCTGGCGCCAAACGGTCTCGGTCTGCGGCTCCACGCCGCCGACGGCGCAGAACACGGCGATCGCGCCGTCGAGCACGCGCAGAGAGCGCTGCACTTCGATCGTGAAGTCGATGTGGCCCGGAGTGTCGATGAGGTTGATGCGATGCTCGGGCAGGTCGCGGACCATGCCCTTCCAGAAGCACGTGGTCGCGGCGGACGTGATCGTGATGCCGCGCTCCTGCTCTTGCTCCATCCAGTCCATGATGGCGGCGCCATCATCGACCTCACCGATCGTGTGCGAGACCCCCGTGTAGAACAGAATGCGCTCGGGCGTCGTCGTCTTGCCGGCGTCGATGTGCGCCATGACGCCGATGTTCCGATACCGCGCGAGGGGGGTCTTCCGTGCCATGCTCAAGCCTTCCGACCATCGCTACCAGCGGTAATGCGCGAACGCTTTGTTGGCGTCCGCCATGCGATGCGTGTCTTCGCGCTTCTTGACGGCCGCGCCGCGGTTCTCCGAAGCGTCCATGAGCTCGTGCGCCAAGCGCATGGCCATGCTCTTCTCGGAGCGCACCCGCGCGGCTTCGATGGCCCAGCGCATCGCGAGCGTCTCGCGGCGCGCCGCGCGCACTTCGACGGGAACCTGATAGGTGGCGCCGCCGACGCGGCGGGACTTCACCTCGACGGCCGGCTTGATGTTGTCGAGCGCTTGGCCCAGGAGCTCGATGGCCCGACCCTGGTCCTTGCCGACGCGCTCCGACATGCGCTCGATGGCGCCGTAAACGATCTTCTCGGCAACGGACTTCTTGCCGCTCTTCATGACCATGTTGATGAATTTGGCCAGCATCGCGTTGCCGAACTTCGGATCCGGCAGCGAGTGGCGGCGGGGCGCTTGTGCTCTACGCGACATAGTTAACCTTTGGGACGCTTGGCGCCGTACTTCGAGCGGCCCTGACGGCGGTCGCCAACGCCGCCGCAGTCGAGCGTGCCGCGGACGATGTGGTAGCGGACGCCGGGGAGATCCTTGACGCGGCCGCCGCGAATCAACACGACCGAGTGCTCTTGCAAGTTGTGGCCCTCGCCGCCGATGTAGCTCGTGACCTCGAAGCCGTTGGTGAGCCGCACGCGGGCCACCTTGCGCATGGCCGAGTTCGGCTTCTTCGGCGTCGTGGTGTAGACGCGCGTGCACACGCCCCGTTTCTGGGGCGAGGCGTTGAGCGCGGGCACGTTGCTCTTGGTCTTCTGTGCAGCGCGCGCCTTACGAACGAGTTGATTGGTCGTAGCCATTCGTTGTTTCCAAATAAATTTTGGCCCGTTACCGACTCTCAAGTTCGGCATCCGGGCCAGCAGAAGTCCCAGCCTAGCCCTCCTCCGCGAAGGTTTTGAGTTCGCGGAACAGGGTCGGAAGACGCCAGGACAGCCTGAAATTCTAGGCTTCAGGCCGGACCGGCGTCAACCGCCATGGATGGCGGGCGTGCCGAAAATGCAGGAGCAATTTTCGGCCAACCGCCATGGATGGCGGGCGTGCCGCGAATGCAGGAGCCATTCGCGGCCAACCTCAGGCTATTCTCATTCGACCTAAGTCGTCGGCGTCTCCGGGGCCGCTGCCGCCGCCGCGACCGCGGCGGCCTCGGCCTTGAGCGCCTGTTGCACGTCGAGCTCCTTGAGCTCGGCGGCCAGGATCTCCTCCTGCGTGCGGCGCCGATCCTCATGGTGGGCATACCCCGTGCCCGCCGGGATCAACCGGCCGACGATGACGTTCTCCTTGAGGCCCCGCAGGTCGTCACGCATGCCCCGCACCGCGGCTTCGGTGAGCACGCGCGTCGTCTCCTGGAACGAGGCCGCCGAGATGAACGACTCGGTCGCGAGCGACGCCTTCGTGATGCCGAGCAACACGGGGTCGAACGTGGCCGTCTTGCCGTTCTTGATCTCGGCCTCGCGATTGGCCTCGACGACGCGGTGGCGGTCGATCTGCTCCCCACGAAGGTAGCGAGTGTCTCCCGAGCCGGTTATCTCGATCTTGCGCAACATTTGCCGAATGATGACCTCGATGTGCTTGTCGTTAATCTTTACACCTTGGAGGCGATACACGTCTTGTATCTCGCGGACGAGGTAGTCGGCGAGTCTCTCGACGCCTTGCAGGCGTAGGATGTCGTGCGGGTTCGGCTCGCCGTCGGCGATGATTTCGCCGCGGAGCACTTTTTCGCCCTCGAAGACGTTCAGGTGCCGCCACTTCGGAATGAGCTCCTCGTGCTCCTCGCCGGTCTCGTCGGTGATGACGAGACGGCGCTTGCCCTTGGTCTCCTTGCCGAAGCTCACGGTGCCGGAGTACTCGGCGAGGATCGCCGGGTCCTTGGGCCGCCGCGCCTCGAAGAGGTCGGCCACGCGCGGTAGACCACCCGTGATGTCGCGCGTCTTCGAGCTCTCCTGCGGAAGCCGCGCGAGCACGTCACCTACCATCACACGCGCACCGTTCTCCATGCTGAGGACGGCGCCCGACGGCAGCGCATAAGCGGCCGGGATGTCCGTGTTCGGGAAGCTGATCGCTTTGCCGTGGCTGTCGACGAGCTTGGCCGTCGGCCGATACTCGCTGCTGCGCTGCGCCGCATCGAGCACGACGATGCTGGTCAAGCCCGTAACCTCGTCGACCTGCGACGTCACCGTCACGCCGTCGATGAAATCCTCGAACTTGAGGTAGCCGCTGACCTCGGTGACGACGGGGTGCGTGTGCGGATCCCAGCTCGCGACGAGCTGCCCCGGCTGCACGGCCTCGCCGTCCTTGACGCCGAGCGACGCGCCGTACGGCACCTTGTAACGCTCACGCTCGCGGCCGAACTCGTCGATGACGGCGAGCTCGCCCGAACGCGACGTCGTGATGCGGTGGCCCTTCTGCTCGTGCGTCACGGTCTTGACGTTGACGAAGCGCATGGTGCCTGCGCTCTTGACCTCGACGCTGTTGACGGCGGCCGAGCGCGATGCTGCGCCGCCGATGTGGAACGTGCGCATCGTGAGCTGCGTGCCGGGCTCGCCGATCGACTGCGCCGCGATGACGCCGACGGCCTCGCCGCGGTTGACACGATGACCGCGCGCCAGGTCGCGGCCGTAGCACTGCGCGCAGACGCCGTACTTGGTTTCGCATGTGATCGGCGAGCGCACGAGCACCTGGTCGATCGAGTACTGCTCGAGCGTCTTGACGGCGCTTTCGTCGAGCAGCGTGCCGGCTTCGAGCACGACCTTTTCCGAGCCCGGAGCCAACACGTCGATGGCCGCGGCGCGGCCGAGCACGCGCTCGCGCAACGGCTCGACGATGTCGCCGCCTTCCACGAGCGGCGTCATGAGCAGGCCCGTGGTGGTGCCGCAGTCGAGCTCCGTGACGACGAGATCCTGAGCCACGTCGACGAGACGCCGCGTGAGATATCCCGAGTTCGCGGTCTTCAACGCCGTGTCCGCGAGACCCTTGCGCGCGCCGTGCGTCGAGATGAAGTACTGCAACACGTCGAGGCCTTCACGGAAGTTGGCCGTGATCGGCGTCTCGATGATGGAGCCGTCGGGCTTCGCCATGAGACCGCGCATGCCGGCCAACTGGCGAATCTGCGCGGCAGAGCCGCGCGCACCGGAGTCGGCCATCATGTAGATCGAGTTGAACGACTCCTGCTGGCCGCCTTTGCCGGGACCCTCGGTGACGGGCTCGACGCCGAGCTTCTCCATCATCGCTTTCGCGACTTGGTCGTTGGTGCGCGACCAAATGTCGACGACCTTGTTGTAGCGCTCGCCGTCGGTCACGAGACCCGCTGCGTACTGGTCCTGAATGTCCTTGACCTCGTTCTCGGCCGATTCGAGGATCGCTTTCTTCTCCTTCGGCACGACCATGTCGTTGACGCCGAACGAGACGCCGGCGCGGGTCGCGTAGTAGAAGCCCGTGTACATGAGCTGGTCCGCGAACACGACGGTCTCTTTCAGACCGATCTTCCGGTAACAGAGGTTGATCGTGGCCGAGATCGCACGCTTGTTCATCGTCCGATTGATCTGCTCGAACGGCATGCCGTCGGGCATGATCTCCGAGAGCAACGCGCGGCCGACGGTTGTCGTCGTGAGCTTGGTCGTAAGGACGCCGCCCACTTTCTCGCGAATGCGCACGCGGATCTTCGCGTGCAGGTCGGCGGCGCCCGACTCGTAGGCGCGGTGCACTTCCTCGACGTCCGAGAACGACATTCCCTCGCCGCGCGCGTGCGCGCGCTCGCGCGTCATGTAGTAGATGCCGAGCACGACGTCCTGCGACGGCACGATGATGGGCTCGCCGTTGGCCGGCGACAGGATGTTGTTCGACGACATCATCAGGGCGCGAGCCTCGAGCTGCGCCTCGATCGACAATGGCACGTGGACCGCCATTTGGTCGCCGTCGAAGTCGGCGTTGAACGCCGTGCAGACGAGCGGGTGCAGCTGAATGGCCTTACCTTCGATGAGCACGGGCTCGAACGCCTGGATACCGAGTCGGTGCAGCGTGGGGGCGCGATTCAACATGACCGGGTGCTCGCGAATCACCTGCTCGAGGATGTCCCAGACCTCGGGGCCCTCGCGCTCGACCAAGCGCTTCGCGGCCTTGATCGTCGTGGCCTCGCCGCGCAGCTGGAGCTTCGAGAAAATGAACGGCTTGAAGAGCTCGAGCGCGAGCTTCTTCGGCAGGCCGCACTGGTGCAATTTCAGGGTAGGACCGACGACGATGACCGAGCGGCCCGAGTAGTCGACGCGCTTGCCGAGCAGGTTCTGACGGAACCGGCCCTGCTTACCCTTGATCATGTCGGCGAGCGACTTCAAGGGGCGCTTGTTCGTGCCCGTGATCGCGCGGCCGCGCCGGCCGTTGTCGAGCAGAGCGTCGACCGACTCCTGGAGCATGCGCTTCTCGTTGCGCACGATGATGTCGGGCGCGTTGAGCTCGAGCAGCCGGCGCAGACGGTTATTGCGATTGATGACGCGCCGGTAGAGGTCGTTCAAGTCCGACGTCGCGAACCGGCCACCGTCGAGCGGTACGAGCGGCCGCAAGTCGGGCGGCAGCACGGGCAGCACGGTCATGACCATCCACTCGGGCTTGTTGTTCGACTCGAGGAACGACTCGAGCAGCTTCAAGCGCTTCGAGAGCCGCTTGATCTTGGTCTCGGAGTTCGTGCCCGCGATCTCGTCGCGAACCTTGTTGACCTCGATGTCGAGGTTCATCGCGGCCAGGAGGTCGCGCACGGCTTCGGCGCCCATGCGGGCGTCGAACTCGTCGCCGTACTGCTCGATGGCCTCGAGGTACGCCTCGTCGGAAAGCAACTGGCCGCGCTGCAGCGGCGTCATACCCGCGTCGACGACGACGAAGGCTTCGAAATAGAGAATGCGCTCGATCTCGCGCAGCGTCATGTCGAGCATGAGGCCGATGCGCGACGGCAGCGACTTCAGGAACCAGATGTGCGCGACCGGGCTCGCGAGCTCGATGTGGCCCATGCGCTCGCGCCGCACCTTGGTCTGCGTGACCTCGACGCCGCACTTCTCGCACACGACGCCGCGGTGCTTCAGCCGCTTGTACTTGCCGCACAAGCACTCGTAGTCCTTGATCGGCCCGAAGATCTTCGCGCAGAAGAGCCCATCGCGCTCCGGCTTGAACGTTCGGTAGTTGATGGTCTCGGGCTTCTTGACCTCACCGTACGACCACGAGCGGATCATGTCCGGCGAAGCGAGCCCGATGCGGATGAGATCGAAGTCCTCGACCGCGCTCTGCTGCTTGAAGAGTCTCAGTAAATCTTTCATTTAGCGCCACCCACTCGTGAGTATTCGCGAAAACACTTTTTGCCTGCTCTGCCGTCGCTCAATCGGCCATGTCGAGGTCGATGTTGATCGCCAGCGACCTAATCTCCTTGACCAACACATTGAACGACTCGGGCATGCCGGCCTGCATCTCGTGCGTGCCGTCGACGATGTTCTTGTACATCTTCGTGCGGCCTTGGACGTCGTCCGACTTGACCGTGAGCATCTCCTGCAGCGTGTACGCCGCGCCGTACGCTTCGAGCGCCCAGACTTCCATCTCGCCGAAACGCTGACCGCCGAACTGCGCCTTGCCGCCCAAGGGTTGCTGCGTGACCAAGCTGTACGGGCCCGTCGAGCGCGCGTGCATCTTGTCGTCGACCAAGTGGTTCAACTTCAACATGTACATGTACCCGACGGTCACGGGCCGATCGAACCGCTCGCCGGTCCGGCCGTCGTAGAGCACCGTCTGCCCGGTTTCGGGTAGATCGGCCATCTTGAGCAGATGCTTGATCTCGTCCTCGTTGGCGCCGTCGAACACCGGCGTCGCGATGGGCACGCCGTGGCTCAAGTTGGCCGCGAGCTCGCCGATCTCCGTGTCGTTCAGCGACGCGATATCGGCTTTCTGGCCACCCGTGTGGTTGTAGATCTTGTCGATGAACGTGCGCAGCTCTTTGACTTCGCTGCCGCTGCGGATCATCTCGCCGATCTTGAGCCCCAAGCCCTTCGCGGCCCAGCCGAGATGGGTTTCGAGCACCTGACCGACGTTCATGCGCGACGGCACGCCGAGCGGGTTCAGCACGATGTCGACGGGCGTGCCGTCGGCCGCGTACGGCATGTCCTCGACGGGCACGATGGTCGAGATGACGCCCTTGTTGCCGTGGCGTCCGGCCATCTTGTCGCCGGGCTGCACGCGGCGCTTCACCGCGAGATAGACCTTGACCATCTTGAGCACGCCCGGCGCCAAGTCGTCGCCGGCCGTGATCTTCTGCTTCTTCTCGTCGAAGCGCTTGTCGAACAGCGCCTTCTGCGCGCGCAGCCGCTCGGCGGCTTGCTCGAGCGCGGCGTTGGCCTCGTCGGACTTCACGCGCACCTCGAACCACTTGTCGCGCGCGAGCTCGTCCAAGTAGGTCTTCGTGATCTTGGCGCCGGCCGCGAGTCCGTTGGGCCCGCCCGCCGCCACCTTGCCCACGAGCGCCCTCTCGATACGCTGATAGATGTCGTCCTCGAGGATGCGCTGCTGGTCGTCCAAGTCCTTGCGCACGGACTCGAGCTCTTGCCTCTCGATCGACAGCGCGCGGCCGTCCTTCTCGACGCCGTCGCGCGTGAACACGCGCACGTCGATGACGGTGCCGTCCATACCGGGCGGCACGCGCAGGCTCGTGTCTTTCACGTCGGAAGCTTTCTCGCCGAAGATGGCGCGCAGCAGCTTCTCTTCCGGCGTCAGCTGGGTCTCGCCCTTCGGCGTGACCTTGCCGACGAGGATATCGCCCGCGCCGACCTCGGCGCCGATGAACGCGATGCCGCTCTCGTCGAGCTTCGTGAGCGCCGCATCGCCGACGTTCGGGATGTCCGCCGTGACTTCCTCGGGGCCGAGCTTGGTGTCGCGCGCGACGCACGTCAGCTCTTCGATGTGGATCGTCGTGAAGCGGTCCTCGATGACCACGCGCTCCGAGATCAGGATCGAGTCCTCGAAGTTGTAGCCGTTCCACGGCATGAACGCGACGAGCAGGTTCTGGCCGAGCGCGAGCTCGCCCATGCTCGTCGACGGGCCGTCGGCGAGCACGTCACCCTTCTCGATCGCGTTGCCCGCTTTGACGAGCGGCCGCTGGTTGATACAGGTGTTCTGGTTCGAACGCGTGTACTTCGTCAGGTTGTAGATGTCGACGCCGGCCTCGCCGGCCCTCGTCTCCTCGTCCTTGACGCGCACGACGATGCGCGACGCGTCGACGGAGTCGACGACGCCGCCGCGGCGTGCGACGACGGTGACGCCCGAGTCGACGGCCACGGCACGTTCCATGCCCGTGCCGACGAGCGGAGTTTCCGTGCGCAGCGTGGGGACGGCCTGGCGCTGCATGTTCGAGCCCATGAGAGCGCGGTTCGCGTCGTCGTGCTCGAGGAACGGAATCAGCGATGCGGCCACGGACACGATTTGCTTCGGCGAGACGTCCATGTACTGGATCTGCTCGGCGGGCAGCAGCGCGAACTCGTTCAGGTGCCGGCTCGACACGAGGTCTTCCGTGAACTCGCCCTTCGGGGACAGCGCAGCATTCGCCTGCGCGATGACGTATTGGCCTTCCTCGATCGCGGACAGGTAATCGATCTCGGCCGTGACCTTGCCATTGGTAACGCGGCGGTACGGCGTCTCGAGGAAGCCGTACTCGTTCGTGCGCGCGTACACCGACAGCGAGTTGATGAGGCCGATGTTCGGACCTTCGGGCGTCTCGATGGGGCACACGCGGCCGTAGTGCGTCGGGTGCACGTCGCGGACCTCGAAGCCCGCACGCTCGCGCGTGAGGCCGCCTGGCCCGAGCGCCGAGACACGCCGCTTGTGCGTGACCTCGGACAGCGGGTTGTTCTGGTCCATGAACTGCGACAGCTGGCTCGAGCCGAAAAATTCCTTGACGGCCGCGGCCACGGGCTTCGCGTTGATCATCTCCTGCGGCATGAGGCCTTCGGCCTCGGCGAGCGTGAGACGCTCCTTGACCGCGCGCTCGACGCGAACCAAGCCGATGCGGAACGCGTTCTCGGCCATCTCGCCGACGCTGCGCACACGGCGGTTACCGAGGTGGTCGATGTCGTCGACCGTGCCGTTGCCGTTGCGGATGTCGATGAGCGTCCGGAGCACCGCGATGATGTCTTCCTTGCTGAGCACGCCCGGTCCCACCGACGTGTCGCGGCCGACGCGCCGGTTGAACTTCATGCGGCCGACGGCCGATAGGTCGTACCGTTCGGTGTTGAAGAACAGGTTCTGGAACAGGTTCTCGGCGGCTTCCTTCGTCGGCGGCTCGCCGGGACGCATCATGCGATAAATCTCGACGAGCGCCTCGAGCTTCGTCGAGCTCGAGTCGATGCGCAGCGTGTTCGAGATGAATGCGCCGCGATCGAGGTCGTTGACGAACAACGTCTCGATCTTCTTGATGCCCGCTGCGATGAGCTTGTCGATGATGGCTTTCGTGAGCTCGTCGTTGGCGCTCGCGATGAGCTCGCCCGTCGATTGGTCGACGACGTCGTGCGCGAGGATCTTGCCTTCGAGGTAGTCGACGGGCACATCGAGCTCCTTGACCTTGCCGGCCTCGAGCTCACGCACGTGCTTCATCGTAATGCGACGATCTTTCTCGACGATGACCTTGCGGCCGATCTTGATGTCGAAGTTCGCGGTCTCGCCGCGCAGCCGCTCGGGAACGAGCTTGAGCTGCACGCCGTCGGCCGTGAGCTTGAACTCGTTCTTCTCGAAGAACAGATCGAGGATCTGCTCGTTCGTGAACTCGAGCGCGCGCAGGATGATGCTGACCGGCAGCTTGCGGCGCCGGTCGATGCGCACGAACACGCAGTCCTTGGGGTCGAACTCGAAGTCGAGCCAAGAGCCGCGATACGGGATCACACGCGCCGAGAAGAGCAGCTTGCCGCTCGAGTGCGTCTTGCCCTTGTCGTGGTCGAAAAACACGCCCGGCGAACGGTGCAGCTGCGACACGATGACGCGCTCGGTGCCGTTGATCACGAACGTGCCGTGATCGGTCATGAGCGGCATCTCGCCGAGATAGACCTCCTGCTCGCGGATGTCCTTGACCTTCTTCTTCGGTCCCGGGGCTTCCTTGTCGTAAATCATGAGCCGGACGAGCACGCGCAGCGGCGCGGCGTAGGTGAGGCCCCGAAGCTGGCACTCCTTGACGTCGAAGACCGGGTCACCGAGCCGGTAGCTCACGTACTCGAGCGCGGCGTTGCCCGAGTAGCTGACGATCGGAAACACGCTGCGGAACGCGGCGTGCAACCCAATCTCGTTACGCTCGGTGCCCGGAGCCTGCTGTTGCAGGAATTTCTGATAAGAATCGATTTGAATCGAAAGGAGGTAAGGAACTTGCAGGATGCCCGGCAACTTCCCGAAGTCCTTGCGAATACGCTTCTTTTCAGTAAACGAATAAGCCATGCCTGCTACTCCGAATTAGGGTGAGCCAGCAACGAAACAAAGCGCGTCGGCGGCCGCTTTCGCGGCCGACCCGAAGCAAAAAACCTGCAGACGAGCAAGCGGCGCAGCCCGTCTCATGCGAGACGAGCCAGCGACGGAAATCCAACGCCGTGCCCCATCACTTGATGGTGGCTTTGGCGCCTGCTTCCTCGAGCTGCTTCTTGATAGTCTCGGCCTCGTCCTTCTTCACGCCTTCCTTCACGGTGCTCGGCGCGCCTTCGACGAGATCCTTCGCTTCCTTCAAGCCGAGGCCCGTGACCGTGCGGACCACCTTGATGACGGCGACCTTGTTTTCGCCGAAAGAGTCCATGACAACATTGAACTCGGTCTTCTCCTCGGCGGGGGCCGCGGCGGCCGCTCCGCCACCGGCGGCCGCGACGGCTACGGGCGCGGCAGCGGAAACGCCCCACTTCTCCTCGAGCGCCTTGACGAGCTCGACGATCTCGAGGATCGGCTTCTTGCTCAGCGCTTCGACTAACTCTGCATTGGACAACGACATGACAACTCTCCTGACGAACTGTGATACCTGAAACTGCTACACCTTATTGAGAAGCACTCGATGACGAGGTCTGCTCGCTGCGGGCCTTGAGCGTT
>DATFFV010000592.1:0-2690 GCA_035249885.1 Gammaproteobacteria bacterium
GCCGAAGCCCCCGCGAGCCGCTCGCCGACGCGTGGCTCATTCGAGGCGCCGCCCCGCAGCAACGGTGGCGGCAACAACGGTGGCGGTGGTTACCGCGGCGGCAGTTCGGGCGGCAACGCGCGTAGCGACTCGGGCGGCGGCAGCTACCGCGGCGGTGGCGGCGAGCGCTCGCAAGGGGCGTCGCGGCGCGAGCGCTAGCCGTTAGAAGCTCACGCCGGGCGCCAAGGTGCCGGTGTTACGGTTTCGGTTCAACCGAACGGGGCGCTAAGGTGCCGGCCCTTAGAAGCTCACACCGAGCTCGTCCGTCATCAGTGATCGGACCTCTTCGGGCACCTCGTGTTCGCCGACCGTGCCACCGTTCGGCGCGCCGGCCGCGATCCACCAACGAATGATCTCGACCTGTTGTGCCGTGAGCGGGGTCTTGTCCTCGGCCGGCATGAACTCCTCATCATCGCTCGGCAGCGAGATGCGGCGTAGCAGCTCGCTCAAGTCCGTGTTGCCGGCCACGACGACGCGGCCGCTCTCGCCGCCGCGCATGACGCCCGCATAAGTCGTCAGCACGAGCTCGGCTTCCTGCTTGTCTTCGTTGTGACAGCCCGCACAGCGCTCGACGAGCATGGGGCCGACGACGTCGGCGAACGGATCGGCCGTCGAGACGCTCGTGATCGTGCGGCGCGCCTCGAGCCCGATCAACGAGCGCAACGGCTGTGGCGCGTACTCGAAGAGATACGTCGAGCCATGCGTGAGGTTGCCGCCGTAGTGCCCCGTGATCGCAACGAGCAGCAGCAGCACGAGCGACGCCGGCATGAACAGCGGCTTGTAATTCGCGGCGAAGCTGCCGATGCGCAGCAGCGCCACGCCCGTGGCGATGACGGCGACGATCGTGCCGAACAACCGATGCTGCTCGGCCGACGGCCCCGTGAACGCACCTTCGGCAAAGTGCATGAATCCGAGCAGCACGGTTACGAGCGCCGATATCGCCGTCGCGCCCCAGAGGAACGGCGAGGCCGCATCGAGGTAACGGTATTTGTCCTTGCGGCTCAACCATTCGAGCAGGAACAGGGCCACGATCATGCCGATCGGCAAGTGCAACACGAGAACGTGGAACCGGCCGAGAAAGTACACGAAGTCCATGCTTTAGCACCTACGCGCAGTGAGCGACGCGGCGCCTACGATAAACAGCCCGGCCGGCGACTTCCAGTCAAGAAATCCTGGCCGACGCGCCTAGAGCTTGAACCACTCCGTGAGCTTCGCCTCGAGCGCACCGACCTCGCTCGCGCGACCGCGAAACCCGATGTAGCCGTCGGGGCGAATGAGCAGCAACCGATCCTCATCGCTCGCGCCGTAACGCAGCGCCAGCGCCGGGCTCGGCGGCACGTGCTTGACGTCGACGACCTGCGCGAATCGATGCGCGAGCCCTTTCAAGCTCGTCTCGAGCGCGTGCTGCCCGGCGGCGTTCGCCGGCAACGCGAGCAGCGTGCAGCGCGGATGGCGCGTGAGGTCGAACAGCGTATGCCCGCCGCCGAGCTCGACGTCGGGCGCCCGGTCGCCGACGGTCGGCCCAACGCCCGGCGCCGGCGCCGCAGCACGCGGCTGCGCATCGCGGTACGTGTAGGAAATGCCGGAGCAGCGCCCGACGACGGCCTCGAGAAACTCGGGATCGCGAATCTTCTGCGCGCGCTCGGCGATGTCCTTGCCGTGGCCCATGAAGATCTCGTGCAGCGACGACGCGGCCCAGATGACTTGCTCGGCGATGGGCCGGCGCTCGGGCTCGTAGCTGTCGAGCAAGTGCTCCTGCGCGAGGCCCTTGACGACGAATGCGAGCTTCCAGCCGAGGTTGTAGGCGTCCTGCATGCAGCAGTTGAGTCCCTGCCCGCCCGTCGTCGAGTGGATGTGCGCCGAGTCGCCCGCGAGGAAAACGCGACCCTTGCGATACGTGTGCGCGAGGCGCACGAAGCTCTGCCACTTCGAGTGCCAGACGATGTCGCCGAGCGTGACGCCGTCGAAATGCTTGGCGACGAGCCGCATGAACCCCTGCTCGGGCGTGACGTTCGGGCCCGCGGCCTCGCCACGGTCGCTGAGCAGCATGCGATAGAAGCCGCCCGGCAGCTTCACGACCATGACGAAGTGATCCGTGCCGGCGCAGTAGTGCACGTACTCGTCGTCGTCGGGGAAGTCGTTCAAAAAAGCATCGAGGTTCTGTAGCTGCGTTCCCTTGTAGTCGCTCTCCTGCTGCTCGAGGCCTACGGCCCGCCGCACGCGCGAGTTGGGGCCGTCGCAGCCGACGAGGTAGTGGCAGTGCACCTGCTCTTCGACGCCGTCGCTCTCGAGCGTCGCCGTCACGCCGGCCTCGTCCTGCCGCACGTCGACGCAGCTCGTGTTCCAGTCGGGCGCGACGCCGAAGTGGGCGCCCGTGTACTCGCGCAGGTACTGCTCCGTCTCGCTCTGCCGGTGGACGAGCAGGAACGGGTAGCGCGAGTCGAGCTTCGTGAAGTCGATGCCGGGCCGCACCTCGCTGCGGCGGCCGGCACCGTCGACGAAGTGCAGCACGTAGCCTTTGTTGTGGATGCCGCGCTCGAGGTAGCGCTCGACGAGCCGCTTGTCGATGCGCTCGATGATCTCGAGCATGCGCGCGTGCACGGTGATCGCGCGCGAGGTGTCGGAGGGTTTCGGCAGCCGGTCGATGGTGC
>DATFFV010000593.1:0-6150 GCA_035249885.1 Gammaproteobacteria bacterium
CGACTGAGCATAGGCAAAGATGAACCCGCACATGAGTCGTGACCTCCGGCGACGTCAGTCGACCACGGTCGGGCGGCCGCCCGCGATCGTCACACGGCGGCCCGCGACTTCGATCTCCCAGCCCGTGGCCGTTCGTCGCGACACGAAGGGCGTCGCGGGGCAACCGACGCGCAGCACGGCGACGAGCTCGGCGGCGGCCGTCGGCTCGGCTACGGCGAACGAGCCGTGCCATTGCGGCGCATGTGCCTCGCCGCTCGGCGGTGCGGTGAACGCGTCGTGCTGCGAGAAGGCCGTCGGCGCAGTGCCGCGCAGCCCGACGCACACCGTCGCCCCGCCGTAGGCGATCGAAACCTCACCGTCGCTTTGGACTCCCATTCGCTCGAGGGCGTGCAGGTTCCATTCCCAGCGCCGCGGTACTGCCGACGCCAGGCGGTCGTGAATCACGAGCGTGTTCGGGCGCAAATAGACGAGCGTGCGCTCCGCGACGTCGAGCTCGCCGCCATAAGCGGCAGCCGCGTCACCGGCGGCGATCGCGTAGTCGTCCGCATCTACGAAGTCCGTGATCCGGCCCGGGCCGAGCTCGCCGCCGTCCTCGAAGACGGTCTGGCCGCGGCCGCCGTCGAACGTGATCGCGTTGTGCGCGCGCGTTTGCTTGTACCACTGCCGCCAGTGCTCGGTGGCGTAGCCGTCGTAATAGCCGGAATCGACGAGCAGCGGCTTGCCGCCGGCGACAACGACGAAGCCGTTCTGATCGGCGTGGCTGTGGTTGAACGAGCCGAACGAGCTGCTCTTGAAATAGATCGACGTTCGCGCCGGGTTCGCAAGGTTGCTGTGCATCGCCACCCAACCGATCGACGGGAACAGCGCCGCATTCGGCGTGCGGGCCGGCAAGGCCCGCGAGCTCTCGTCGGCGAGCGCCGCGAGCAGCAGGTGCGGCCGCGACGCGTCTTCGCCGTGCAGGTGCGAGCCGTACCAGCGCCCTAGCGGGGTCGGCGCGAACAATGTGAAGGCTTTGCCGAAGCGTGCCCACTGCTCGCCGAGGGGCCGCTCGGCCCCGTCGCCGAACACGCCCGTCGGGCTGCCGGGCGGCAGGAAGTACGCGAGAAACCGCGCATGGTTTCGGACCCAAGCCTTCTGCGCCACGTCGACGCCGACGGACCAACGCAAGAACGACCACGGAAGCAGGACATCGCCCGTGGTCCACTGCGCGTAGGCCGTGCCGTTCGCGAAGCCGCCGTCCTCGCCGCCCCAGGGGCTCAGCCAGTTGAGCGCAAGCGGCAACGTGTCGCGCAGCCAGCGATCGGCCACCGGCAGGTCGCCCGCGAGCAACGTCGCCGCCATCGCCACATAGGTCAGCGTCTGAAAGCCGTGCGAGTCGTACGGATGCACGGCCAGACGCGCGCCGTCGCCGGCGACATCGGTGTACATGTCGCCGACGCGCGTCTCGATCACGGCGAGCAGGCGGTGGCGCTCTGCGGCGTCGAGCCTAGGGAACAGCCAGTCGTAGGCCACGACGAGCACGGCCGCGATGCCGCGCGCGGCTTCGTCCGCGCGCGCGTACGACGTGGTACCGCGCGGATCCCAGGCCGCGAGCGCGAGCGTGTGCTCGAGCGCGCGGTCGTAGTGAGCATCGTCGTCCCTGGCAACGGAGGCGAGCAAGGCAGCCAGGGCGCTGTTGACGGCCGCGAAGGTCTGCCGGTCGACGTCCGCGACGGTTTCGCCGGTCGGCTCGGCGCCCGGAGCTTCCGCGGCTTCGGCCTCGCGCAGAAGGCGTTCGACGTCGTCGCCGCGGGCCGCCAGCATCGCGGCGAGCCGCTCGGCTTCGGGCAACGCACGCGGATGCGGTTTGCCGCGCGCGCGGCTCACGAGCGTGTCCGCATCGGGGACCACGAACGGCACGGCGTGCTCGCGGACACGGAAGCGGCGCACCGCGCCGGCCGCGAGGCTGTGCTCCGTGACGGCGTGGACCTGCCAAGCGTATTCGCCCGGCGGCAGCGGCTCGTGCCAGTTGAGCCAGTTGGCGCCGACGGTCCGGCTCACCTCGGTACCGTCGGCATAGCGGAGCACGAACCGGTACGACGCGGCGGGCTCGGGCGCGGGCCAGCTGAAGTCGGGCGGAGTCTGCTCGACTTCGGCGCCGTCGGCCGGTCTGATCGCGGCCGAGGACTGGTGCAGCGGCACGGCCGTCATCCAATCCGCGGGACCTCCGTGAGACTCGATCGAACGCGATTGCGCCGGCGTCGACAGCGAGACGGCGAGGCTGAGCGGCGCGACCAACGCGACGAGGCGCCCGTGAGCGAAAAGAGTTGCGAGCCGCTTCGTCATCGCAGCCGGCCAATCAACCCGCACTCCTGCCGCCGGCCGCGAGCCGGCCACTCGCTCGAGGCCACGGCGACTCGAGCTCGCGGTGCTCGCTCGCGAGCAAGTCGAAAAACAGGCGATCGTAGAAGCGGCCGGCGATGCGGTGGCACTCGCGCTGCCGCCCGTAGAAACGGAAACGCAGGCGTGTGAGCACGCGTGCGGAGGGGTTGTTCTCGACGACCCAAGTATTGACCGTGTGCAGATCGAGCTCTCGGAACGCGAGCGTGAGGAACCGTGAGGCCGCGAACGTCGCGTAGCCGCGTTGGCGGAACGCCTTCTCGCCGGTGGCTCCCCAGAGCGTGCCCGTGCGAAACGTGCGATCGACGTTGTTGAGCCCCACGATGCCGATCGGCACATCGTTGTCGTTCGTATAGAGCCGCAGGAAGTGCGTGTCGCGTTGCGTCATCACCTTGAGCAACGCCGGCGTCACGATCTGTTTGCCGCCCCCGAAATCGAGCCACCGATAGTTCTCTTCGCGCGCGAGCCATCGCGCCGCGAGCTCGAGGAGCTCCGGTGAGTCAAGGGATAGGAGTTTCATGTCGGATCTCGGCGTCGTGGGGCCAAAGGCCGTCGTACGCCGCCAGCAGATGCCTGATCTGGCGCCGCCATTCGAGCTCCTTGACCACGCGTTCGTATCCGAACTCCCCCATGCGCTTGCGGCGTTCCGGATCGTCGAGCAGCGCCACGATCTGCTCGCCGAAATCGATCGTGTCGCCGGGTCGCACGTAAACAGCCGCTTGCTGCGCCGAGTAGCGCCCTTCCTTGAGGTCGAATTGCACGATCGGCTTGCCGAGCGCCATGTACTCCATGATCTTGTTCATCGTCGACTTGTCGTTCATCTCGTTGGCGCGATCCGGGTTGACGCAGACGTCGGCGGTGCTCAGCACTCGCAGCAGCACGTCGTCGGCAACGCGGTTCGTGAAGGTCACATAGCTATCGACGCGGAGGCGCGCCGCGAGCTCTCGCATCTCGGCGAGCGAGGTGCCGCCGCCGACGAGGGCGAAGTGGATGTCCGTTCTCTTGAGGTCGTGCACGATGTGGTGCACGGCGTGCAACAGACAGTCGATCCCCTCTTGCGCGCCCATGACGCCGACATAGCCGACGAGGAAGCGACGGCCGCACTTGAGCCCAACATCGGGCGGCACGCTGCGCAAGCACGCGAGGTTCGGCCCGCTGCGCACGACGAACACGCGACGCGGGTCCACGCGTCCACGAGTGAGCGCGACCTGTCGATAGGACTGGTTGGTTGCGAGCACGGCGTCCGCGAGGCGGAAGCTCAAGTATTCGAGCTTGAGCAGCACGCGGTGCAAAAAGCCGCGACGCCCGAACTTTGCCTCGTAGAGCTCGGGGTTGAGGTCGTGGTGGTCGAACACGAATCTCTTACCGAACAGCTTGAACAACGCGCCAATCACGAAAAACAGATCGGGTGGGTTGCACGCGTGCACGACGTCGACCCCTCGCGTGAACGCGACGCGGCAGGCGAGCAAGAGCGTCTTGCATAGTGCCGTCGCGTACTCGCGCACATAGCCGGCCGGCGTCATGGCCTCGGGCGCGGGGCGGTAGCGGTGAACGTGAACGCCTTCGATCAGTTCGTAGGTCCGCTCGCAACCCACACCCGTGGGACTGATCACCGACACCAAATAGCCCGCAGCGCGCAGCGCGCACGCTTCCTGCCAGACGCGTCGATCGAAAGGCACGGGCAAGTTCTCGACGAGTATCAAGACGCTCCGCGGGCGATAGAGCGCAGCGGGATTCATGCCGGCTTCACCCGTCGAGGCCCGCGTAGGCCCCGCTCGTGGCGCGCGCGTCGGCCATGTGCACGAGGTCGACGACGTGTTGCCGTGCCGTGACGCGCGACGCGACGGCGCCGAACTCGGGCGCGGCGTTGCCGATTACGACGGTGTCGGCGTGCTCGAGCAGTGCATCGACACTCTCGACCAGCAGGCACGCGATGTGGGGAATCCGGTGCAGCACGTAGTCGCGGTTCCCGCCGCTGACCTGTGCCATATTGACGTTGCGGTCGTAGATCCGGACGTCGAAACCCTTGCCGACGAGGCGCTCGGCGAGCTCGACGAGCGGACTCTCGCGCAAATCGTCGGTGCCGGGCTTGAAGCTGATGCCGAGGATTCCGACCTTGCGCTGCCCGGCGTCGATGATGGCGCGCATCCCGAGGTCGAGCTGCTGCCGATTGCTCGGCAGCACGGCGCTCAAGATAGGCAGCGACACGTCGCGCACGCGCGCCTCGCCGAGCAATGCGCGCAGATCCTTCGGCAGGCACATGCCGCCGAACGCGAAGCCGGGTTTCAAGTACGACGTCGAGATATTGAGCTTGTGATCTCGGCAGAACGTGTCCATGACGCGATGACCGTCGATGCCGATCGCGTTACAGAGCCTGCCGATCTCGTTGGCGAAACCGATCTTGAGCGCGTGCCACGAGTTGCACACGTACTTGACCATCTCGGCCGTCTCGAGGTCGGTGCGCACGAGCGGGCCCGGCAGGCCGCCGTAGAGCTTCGCGAGCACGTCGCCGCTCGCGTGGTTCAGCTCGCCGACGACCGTCTGCGGCGGATCGTAGAAGTCATGGACGGCCGTCTCCTCGCGCAGGAACTCGGGATTGAAGCACACGCCGAACTCGACTCCGGCGCTGCCGCCCGAGGCAGCTTCGAGCACCGGGATGAGCATGTCGCGCGTGGTGCCGGGCGGCACCGTGCTGCGGATCACGACGACGGGCGCGCCGGGGTGAGTCCGCAATGCCGCGCCGATCTGATCGCAGACCCGATTCAAGTGCGTGAGATCGATGCGGCCGTTGGCCTGCCCCGGCGTACCGACACACACGAGCACGACGTCCGTGAGCGCCACGGCCGCCTCGAGATTCGTCGTGGCCGTCAGGTGCCCGGTCGCGACGCGGTCCTCGATGATCGCGTCGATCTCGGGCTCGATGATCGGCGACTTGCCGGCGTTCACGAGCCCGACCTTGTCGGCCTGCACGTCGACGCCGATGACCTCGTGCCCGGACTTCGCGAGACATCCGGCGACCACGGTCCCGACGTAACCCAAACCGATGACGCTGACCTTCATTGCCCTCTCCTTGCACTCAGGCCGCGAGGCGCGGCACCGAGCCCAAGTCCAGCTTGCAGACGCCGCGCACAAGGGGTCAGCTCGCGCGGCCCACGGCGCGTAGTCCGTTCAGATCAGCAGCTTGAGCTCGCTACGCAGCAGCGTTCGACCCGTCACGCGAGCGCGCCAAACGATCGTGTCGCAGGGCTCCTTGACGCCGTACCGCCGCGATATCCAGCCGGCCGGCGACTCGTCGTCGCCGCGCCGCACGTTGACGCACACGACGTTGGCACGAGGTAGGCGCAGGACGACGCTCTTCGAGAGGTGACGCAACTCGTAGCCGTCGCCGTCCGCGGTGGGATACGCGCGGCACTGCGGGGCACAGTGGAACCGGAGCTCGACGTCGTGCTCGCCGGCCATCTCGAGCGTGTCGTCGATGAAGATGTGCCGTGTCTGCTTGTCGAGCTTGATGCGACGGCGATGTAGAACGGGGTCGGCGAGCCGCAGGTAGCCATCGTGCCAACCCTCGAACACGTCGGTGAGCGCCGACGAGTGCCAGAAGCTGCAGGCCGCGTTCGCTTTGCGGAGCCACATGAACGGGCCGCCCGGCTCCGACTGATCCTGGTTGTCGATGCGCACGGTGTTGTGCGCGGCCGTGCCGCGGAAGTAGGCCCGCCACGGACCTTCGGGATGGTAGGTATAGGTCCCGGGATCGACGAGGAACTCGGTGCC
>DATFFV010000594.1:0-3148 GCA_035249885.1 Gammaproteobacteria bacterium
GGCGCCGAGCGGCTCACTGCCACGTGACGCCGGCTTCCCTGTCGTGGGCCGTCATCTGGCGCACGACCATGCCGTGATAGATGCCGCGCTGCGCCATGAGCGCGGCGTGCGTGCCGCGCTCGACGATGCGGCCGTCGTCCATGAGCAGAATGAGATCGGCGCGGCGCACCGTCGACAGGCGGTGTGCGATCACGAACGTCGTGCGGCCTTGGAGCAGCTCGGCCATCGACGCCTGGATGAGCTGCTCGCTCTCCGTGTCGAGATTGCTCGTGGCCTCGTCGAGGATGAGGATCTGCGGCGATGCGAGGATTGCGCGCGCGATCGCGAGTGGCTGCTGCTGGCCGCCCGAGAGCTTGACGCCGCGCTCGCCGATGAACGTCTCGTAGCGCTCGGGCAGGTTCACGATGAACTCGTGTGCGTTGGCGCGCCGCGCGGCGTCCTCGACGTCGGCATCGGTCGCGTCGTGGCGCCCGTAGGCGATGTTGTCGCGCACCGAACCGTCGAACAGGAACACGTCCTGCTGGACGATCGCGAGCAGGTCGCGGTACGTGCGCAGCCGCAGGCCGCGGATGTCGGTGCCGTTGAGCAAGATTCGGCCGCGCGTCGGGTCGTGAAAACGCGCGACGAGGTCCGTGACCGTGGTTTTGCCGGCGCCGCTGCGGCCGACGAGTGCGACCACGGTGCCGCCGGGCACCTTGACGTTGAACTCGCGTACGACGGGCCGGCCCTCGCGGTACTCGAACTCGACGTCCTGAAACTCGATCTCGTCGACGACGGTCGGCGCGTCGCGGGCGTCGGGCCGGTCCGGCTTGTCGTTCGGCATCGCGAGCACCTCGAACACGCGCTCCGTGGCCGCGAGCGAACGCTGGAGCTCCGAGAACGAGTTGACGATTTGCCAGACGGGGTTCAGCAGCAGGAACGAGTACCACTGGAACGCCATGATGTCGCCGATCGAGGCCTGGCCCGCCATGTAGAGGTGCCCGCCATACCAGACGATGGCCACATTGACGGCCGATAGCGCAAAGCCCCACGACGTCCACAGCCAGAGCTCGCGGCGATGTGCGAACAGCTCCTTGCGCACGAGGGAGTTGCGGCCGCGCGCGTACTCGAGCAGCTCGCGGAGCTCGCGGCCGAACGCGCGCACGACGCGAATGCCCGAGAACGTTTCGCCGACGCGGCCGTCGATGCGCTCGACGTCCTTGCGCATCGAGCGGTAGATCGGCCGGATGCGCTTCGCCGACGTGAAGCTGATGAGCACGGCGCCGGGGATCACCGCGAGCGCGACGAGCGCGAGCTGCCAGTTGAGGACGAACAGCACGGTCACGGCGATCAACAGGCGGATCACCGAGATCGACGGCGAGACGATGGCCATCTGGAGCAAGCCCGTCGTCGAGTCGACGTCGCCCGAGAGCCGCGACAGGATGCCGCCCGTCTTCATGTCCCAGAGCGTCGGCAGCGGCAGGCGCAGCAGACGCTCGAACAGCGACCGGCGCAGCGTCAGCATCACACGAGTGTTGACGAGCCGCTGCCGGTAGCCGCGCGCGAGGTTGAGCGTCGCAGAGAGCGTGACCACGGCGAGGAACGTGCCGCCCGCGAGGTTCAAGAGTCGCAAGCGGTCGGCCGTCGCGGCTTCGGCGTCGAGCAGCACGCGGTCCGTGATGAAGCGCATGAACAGCGGCTCGATCATTTCGAGCCCCGCCGTGAGGATCGCGAGCACGAAGATGCCCGCGACGGCCCAACGCTCGGGCCAGAGCCAGCGCAGGTAGTCCTTGAGATAGTCGCGGCGCTTCGCTCCGGGCCCCGGCTTGGCGGGCGTCGCGCCCGGCGTGACATCGTCGAGCGTGCGCTCGCGGTAGTGCTTGCGGAAGACGTCGTAGTGCTGGCGGGACGAGCGGGGGCGATTCATGGCGGCGACGATATCCAATGATCAGCGGCACGGTGGCGGACGAAGCGGTAGGTAATTTACGCTATTGCAGGTTTGAACCGCTCGTGAGAGACGAGCGTTCGAGTGTCGGGCATTGTCGCCCCTGGGGCCGCGTAGTGTTGCAGCAGGTTCCTACCGAAGAGCGCTGGCGCGGCCCCTGGGCTCCGTCGGCGCCGAGCTGCGTGGTGCGATCGTGATGGGTGCCACCGCAGAGCTCGACCGCGTCTCCGATCTTTGCGCGCGCATGCACTTCTCGTTGCGCGGCGCGGACATCGCCGGTGGGCTCCTCGAGCCAGTCGCGGGTTTTCTGGGTGCCGAGACCGCCTCGTTCCGCTCCATGGTGCTCGAGGATGATGCTGCCAAACCATTGTTTGTAGTGGGCATCGGCATTCCCGAGACGGTTCACGCCTCCTATCTCACTCATTTCTACCAGCTCGACCCGGCGAGGCGGTTGCTGTTCCGCCGGCTGACGGAACCGTTGTTCGCGAACCCGGCTCGATCCGGCGAATGGTCGAAGGAATACTCGGCACCGGGCATGTTCGAGCAGCATCAATCGGAGTTCCGTCGGTATCGGCGCGAGTTCCTGGTGCCGAACGGGTTCTACCACCACGTGGGGTTCTGCATTCCCGACTCGGACGGGCGCGTTTTATTGTTCGATTTTCATCGTACAGCCCGCTCGCGAGCGTTCGGGACGCTCGAGCGCGCACGCGCCCGCGTCGTGGCGCTGTTTCTTCACGCAAAGGCGGGACCGAACTGGCATGTGGACGGCGCGCATGGGTCGGCGGATCTGGAGACTCGTCTCAGCGCGCGGGAGATCGAGGTCGCCGAGGCCGTTGCGATCGGGTTATCGAACAAGCAGGTCGCGTCGCGCCTCGGAATCAGCGTGCGGACCGTGGAAAACCACTTGCGCTCGATTTTCGCGAAGCTCGGCGTCACGACGCGAACGAAGCTCGCGGCGAAGCTACGCGAGACGGATTCGAGGCGTTCCCTCGGCGTGCCCGCTCAGCGGGTCGTGGTCGGCGGCTCGAGCTGAGGGTACTCGATTCCGAGCTGCTCGAGGTACGTGCCGTATCTGCGCGGATCGTAGTAGAACGCGCGCTGGCGTTCCCTGAACTCCGCCATCGTCGTTGCGTTCTTCTCGGTCGGCGGCGCGTCGTTCGGACCGATAAACGGCTCGTACTCGATGCCCTGGAGTTGTTCTTCGCGCAGGTACCGCCAGGCCGC
>DATFFV010000595.1:0-6466 GCA_035249885.1 Gammaproteobacteria bacterium
CGTTGTGCGGCGACGTAGCCGGCTTGCTTGGGCGCGTGCTCGTCGATCGTGCGCTCGAGGGTCGCGATGAGGCCGTCGACTTCGGCTTTGCTTGGCTGCGGCTCGCCCGGCGGCGGCATGAGGCGGCCGCGCAGCTTGACGATCGCGGCTTCGAACTGCTCGGCGTGCTGGGGGACCTCGTCGAGTGTCAGGCCCTCGAACGAGAGCTCGCCCGCGAGCTCGGCGGGGTTGTGGCAGTCGGTGCAGTACTTGCCGAGCAGCGCGAAGCTTTGCTGGGCGCGCCGCTCGTCGAGGCGCGCCCACAGCAGCGTAGCCACGGCGGTGGCGGCGGCTAGGGAGGCGGCGGCGAGCCAGAACTTACGGCGCATGTCGGTTCATCGAGACTCAAGGGCGGGTCGGGACATTGTGGCTCAGAAGCGCCGGGGCCGAAATCAGACGCGCGCGCAAGCGCCGGAAGGCGAGATGGCCGGGGATTGGCTTCACTCGTCCTTCTCGATGTCCGCAACGGCACGGGCCATGGTCGCTCCTCTAGTCAAGCCGTCAGATTGTACTGCTCACCCCTGTTACGGGCTCAAGCGTCGCATGCGATCTTCCTGATGGGAAGCGCTCCATCTCACCCTCGTCGTCTCGAGCGCCAGACCCTCGGACTGCGAGCGGCGTGAACCACAGCCACGATGTGGACCTCCGCTTGCCCGACGAGGTAGAACACGGCCACTGGAAAACGCCGCACGCGAGCAACACGGCGACGACGGCGGTCGTCACAGGGTCCGTGGCCGTGACGCCGTAGAGCTGGCTCGCGGTGGCGGCGATGCATACGCCCCGCGTGTCAACTGAGACTCGAGCGCGTAAGGCCAAGGCGCTCCCGCAGGCGCGCGAACGCGGCCTGGCCGATTCCGGGGTTCATGCGCGCGGCGTGGCGCTCCATCTCCGTGACGAGCGCCTCGACTTTCTCTCGCCCGTTGGGCTCGCGCACCACGTCGACCGGCCGCCGGCCGCCGAGCACGGGCAGCTCCTGCGTCGCCCAGTCGTCGTAGTGCCGCTCGAACATCCGGTCCAAGTGCTCGCGGACCTCCGGAAGGAGTGCGAGATCTTCGTCCGCACCGCCGCCTTCCGAGTCGATGCCCTCGAGCTCGGCGTCGAGCTCGTCGCGCTCGACCAGCTCGCTGCCGCGGTAACGCGCCGCACTCCCGAGCGCCTGCTCGACGATGTCGCGGAAAGCTCATGCGCGCTCGTCGGAGTTCACGTGTGCGACGAGGCGCGTGCTTGAGATTTCGATGTAGCCGAGCACCGTGTTCTCCCAGCTCGCGTGCAGACGCTTGCCGGCTTTGGTCCAGGGAAACTGCGCGCGCTCGAGCCGCCCGTCGGCAGCACGCTCGACGTCGGCGTCGGCCGCCCCACCTTCAGCCTGCGCCAGTGCGGCGAACGCGCGCTCCGAATCGTCGATATCGAAGATGATGCGTTGCAGCTTCAACAGCTCGCCGTCGGTGTTGTGCAGCACCGGCGGCCGCCGGTCGAGCACGTGCCCGATCAGCTGAAGATACAGCTCGCGGATTTCGAGCTCCCAGATGCGCTGAAGGCTGCCGAGTTCCGGCTCCGGCGGTTCGTCCTCGATGTCCTCGCGCAGCTCGATGATCGCGATCTTGTCCACGGGCGATAGCGCGTACGGCGAGCAGGCCTCGAGCAGCACGATGCCCTCGATCGGCACGAGCTGAGCGAACAGCACGTCACCCATGCTCATCGACTCCGACGCCGAGCGCTCGAGCACCTCGTGCTCCTCGCCCGTGATGACGTCGCGCACGCGAAAGCCGTGGCTCGAGTCGCAGCGCAGAATCTCGTAGAAACTGAAGGGCGCCTCGAGGCAGGCGGCGAGATAGCGCTCGAGCAGTGGATCGAACTGTCCGCCGCGACCCTCGAGCAAGACGCTCGTCGGGGTGCGGCGGCGCAGCGATTCGTCGACGCAGGACGTGTCCTCCCACGGCTCCCAGCAGTGGTACATCCACGGCATGAAGATCGCCATCAGCGGCGAGTCCGGATCGAACGCGTCGCCTTCCCAGAGCGTGAACTCGTCCCAGGCCTCCTCGACGGCGGCGGGGCCGTAGACGTCGGCGACGAAAGCGCGCAGCAGCCGCGGCATGCCCTCGATGGCGCGCCGCACTCGCGCCCAAGCGACCTCGGTGGGAGACTCGCTGCGCCGGCGCTCCGCCGCGAGGCAGCAGTTCTTGTATTTCTTACCGCTGCCGCAGGAGCAGGGTTCGTTGCGGCCGGGTTTCATCGCGGACGTTCCCTCAGGCCGCGCGCTGTTAGATCCAGAGCGCGGACGTAGTGGTCGCGAACGCGGCGCAAATCGTCGTACGGGGCGCTTTTCTTCAATGGCTTCGTGGTCATGACGGAGCTCGACCGCAATGCCCGGAGTCTAGCGCTTGGCGCTTTGGGCGAGTCAACTCCTAATCCGGGCGCAGGGGCGAGCAATCTTCGAGCGTGAAGTCACCCCATCGGAAGCGCTCGCCTACGGGAACGGATCGGCGAACTTCGCGTCGGTCAGGAACGCGTCGTCGGTCAGCGTGCGCAAGAACGCTTCCAGCGCGACCTTGTCCTCTTCGCTGAGATTGCCGCTTCGGCTTGCCGCGAGCCGTAAGCAAGCGCGGTCGCAGGCGACGCTCGCTACGCATGATGTAGTCGGCGATGGCGTCGAGGTCGCTAAGTGCGGGTTCGGTCCAGACTACCTTAGCCATCGCGCCATGCGCTTCTTGGCGCCGGCCTGCGATAGCGTTCGACCTTCCTCTGCCGCTTTCTCGCCACGCGCAAGGCCGTCGAGCAGTCGGATGCGCTGCTGCATCGCTTCATACGTCTCGACGTCGACAAGATAAGCGCTGGGAACACCACGTTGCGTGATCAGGATCGGCTCGCGATCTCGCTCGAGGTCTGAAAGCAATTCGGCGGCTTGGCGCTTCAGTGTCGTCACGAACTCGGTTCGCATCTGGGTGTACCACGGTGGCATTGCGGCAAGGCGTAGTCTACGCAAGAAACTCGCGTTGATGCCCAATTTCTCGGTTGGCTCAGCGCGCTGTAGCTGCGTCCCGAGCGCGGGTCACCGTAGCCGCGGCCGCTTTAGAGATGGTAGGTGACGGCGCCACCTGTTTCGCTGAGTTTGCCGTCTGCAATCAATCGATCGACGAATTTCACGACGTCCGCTTCTGCGATCTTTTTTGCCCAATGATTGTAGACGTGCGCCACGAGTCGCTTGCGCGTGCGCGGCCGTTTGGCCTTTTCCATGTCGACCAGGCGCTGCAACTCCGTGTCTTCCCATCGCTCTGGCGAACTTCGACTCGCGGACGCCGCGGCCTTGGATGCGGTGCGCGGGAACGCCGCTCCTAGAGTCGTCTCGCGCCGGACCGAAAACCCGCGTCCCGCGAGGTGCTTGATCAACGGATCAAACCCTTTGTCCTTCGAGAGCACGACGCAACGTGTCCCTGGAGACCGAGTAAGGCACTCACCCAGATAGAACGCGATGTGAAAATCCAAAGCGTTCTTGCCGTGGCCTCCGATGTCGCTTGGCTCGAACCGGCCACCCAGCTTCAGTGCACTCTTGAGGAACTCGGTCGGCACGGTCTTCTGCGACGCGCCGAAGAAAAAAGGTACACGCACGCCGACGGGAATGGCGCCAAGGTCGATCTTGCCCACATTCTCGAAATCCACAAGCAACACGGTATCGGCCATGGCGCCTCCTCGACTCGTCAGGAAACGCTAGGTGCGTCTAGCGAGTCGCGCATGGCCGCATTAGATCAAGACTTTGGCGCGCCGCCCGGTACACACATCACACGGCGGCAACGGTCCGCGACCGCCGGCTCGGGCGCATCGAACGGATCGTCAGCTCCAGAGCGCTCGTAGGTCGAGCTCGACGGCATCGAACGGGTGCGCGCGGACGATCGATTCGCCGTGATGCTCCTCGATCTGCGCGAGACGTCCCGCTTCGAGGACCAGCACTTCGAGCCACTGGCGCAACGGATCGACGAGCCAGGCGTGCGCGACGCCTTCGCGTGCGTAGATGCGTAGCTTTTTGCCGCGGTCAATGGATTCAGTGGAGGGCGATATCACTTCGCAAATCCAATCCGGCGCAAGGGTCATGTAGGCGTCATTCGGCACCGAGGGCAGTCGCTCGCGTCGCCAGCCGGCGAGGTCCGGCACGAGTACATCATTGCCAAAGTGGAGCTCGGGCTCGTCGAGAATCAGCCACCCGCCCGGGCCGTTACGGCCAACGTCGAACGGCTCTCCGAGCTTCACGCCGAGCACCGAGGCCGCTCGGGCATGCGGCATGGCCGGCCGCGGGGAGGCGTGGAGCTCCCCGTCGAACATCTCGGCCACGTAGTGCTCGGGCACACGAGCCAGATCGTCGTACGTCGCGCCCTTTTTCAACGGTTTCACGGTCACGGCTGGAGTCTAACGCCGCGCGCTTTGGACGAGTCAACACGTAATTCGAGCGAATCGCGAGGAATCGCGTAGACCTCGCGCCGGAACGCCCGGCCGGTGGGACCACCGCGCCGACCTCGAGCTCGCGCAGAACACGGGCGCGTGCGATCCCGAGGTTGCGCGCAGGTATAAGGACCACGTGCCGGCGGAGTAGGCGGCTCCTGCACGCTCTCCGCAGAGCCGCCGGTCTACAAAGAGTACCGACTGATATCGAGCGCGCCGTGAAAAACGCCGAGCACTTCGACGCGCCCGGCGTTCACGAGATACGCGATGCGGTAATGCTCATAGAGGAGAATCCGAACGTGACGTTCCGAGCCCGCGTAGCGCTCTCCCATCTCAGGGTGCCGGGTGAGCGCCTGAGCACGGTCGTAGATGCCCTGCACCGTCAGTGCAGCCGCGTCCGGATTGTCTTGCGCGATGTACTCGAAGATGCCTTCGAGCCAGCGCAACGCTTCCTCGGTCCAGACTAACTTCGCCACGACCGGATGCGCCGCGCCGTCTCTTCGTTCGAGACGATTCGCCGGGCATCCGAGTCCGCGAGTCCGCGTTCCACCATGACGTGAAAAGCGAGCTCGCGCACGATCTCCTCCGCGGAGCTATCCTCGGGCTGGTCCTGGATCAGGCGGGTAAGCTCTTCTTTCGCCGTAGACACGTGACCACCTTGATACTTGTTCGCCCCGCCTGCCACGAGCTGGCGCACGGGACTCGCGGATTGTACCCGGCCAGGACGCAGACTCCCACGATGCCGTTCGCTTGGCCCAGCGACGAATGTCGCGAAATCGCCCAGAAAATCGGTCCGTCGACGCGGCGTCGTTGCGCGCTCGGCGCGAGCCGCTACCGCCAGCGAAACAGCTTCAGCGCGATTGGAAAGCTGACGAGCAGCCACGCCGCGAGCACGCCGGCCTCCGGCGCGATCTGCGCGAACGTTGCGCCCTGCAACATCGTCGCGCGCAGCGCGTCGTTCAAAGCCGTGAGCGGTAGCGCGGCGATGATCGGCTGCACGGCGTCCGGAAAGCGCTGCGACGAGAAGAACACGCCGGACAGAATCCACATCGGCAGCATCGTCAGATTCATGAGGCCCGACGCGGCTTCGATGGTGCGAGCACGCGAGGACAGCAGCAGGCCGATCGCGCCGAACGCGAGGGAGCCGAGAATGCAGATGCCGGCGACGAGGATGAGTGAACCGCGAATCGGCACGCCGAACACGAGCACGGCGAACCCGATAAACGCGCCGACTTCGATGACCAGCATCGCGAGCCGTGAGATCAAGAACGACAGCAAGAAGTAACTGCGCGACATCGGAGTCGCGATGAGCCGCTTCATGAGCTTGCGCCGCCGCGCGTCGACGATGGCGAAGCCCATGCTCCAGATGGACCCGCCCATGAGGTTCATGCCGAGCAGCCCCGGCACGAGGAAGTCGATGTAGCGCGACCCCGTCTCGCGCATCAGCTCCTCGCGCGCCGCCACGGGATCCACTCGGCCGGCACTCTGCTGCACCGCGAGATCCGCGCGCATGCGCGCGTCTCGACCTTGCGGATTCGTGTCGTCGTAGTGGTAGACGACGGCGCCCAGGGCGGGGCGCTCGACGAGCAACGCGATCCGCCCTTCGCGGAGCGCACGCAGGCCTTCCTCGAGCGTCGGAAACGCGTCGACGGCGAGCGACGGCGCCTGCTCGAACGCGGCGCGGTCCGCACCGACGAAGCCGATGGAAACCACTTCGGCCGGCGCGTTGCGAAACGCCAGCCCCAAGCCCGCGGCGAGCAGCAGCGGAAAGCCGAAGACCCAGAACAGCGCTTCCGGCTCGCGCAGGAACTCGCGAAACCGGACGAGCGTGAGCTGCCAGAGCGGATGGTCAGCCATCGCGCAGATGCCGCCCCGTCAGCGTGACGAAGACGTCCTCCAACGAGGCCGAGTGCGTGCGCAGCTCCGTGAGCCGAATGCCGCGGCGCACGAGCTCGGCCAAGAGCGCCGGCACTGCGCTGTGCAGCGCCGTCACCTG
>DATFFV010000596.1:0-2062 GCA_035249885.1 Gammaproteobacteria bacterium
TCACGGTCGAGCTCGACGGCGGCGAGCTGGTCGTGGAGGTGGGGGAAGACATGCACGTGAACCTCACGGGCTGGGCACGACTCGTGTACTCCGGCACGCTCGGCCAGGCGCTCGAGAACTACGACGCGATCGGCGAGTGGCGCGCGCGCGAGCGCGACAGCGGCGTCACGATCGACTCGACGGGCAACCTCGCCGACGGCCGGCCCGTGAACAGCCCCTCGGAGCTGCGCGAAGCGATCGCGGGCGAGCCCGAGAAGTTCGTCCAGACCGTGACGCAGAATCTGCTGACCTACGCGCTCGGGCGCCGCGTCGAGTACTACGATATGCCGGCTGTGAGGGCCGTCGTGCACGAAGCGGCCGAGAGCGATTATTCTTTCGCGGCGATCGTCAAAGGCGTGGCCTTGAGCCCGCCGTTCCGGCTGCGCAGCGCGCCCGAGGTGGCTGCGAGCGAAACAGGAGAATAGGCTTATGTTCATCACGAAGAAGCACTTGTCGCGGCGCACGTTCTTGCGTTCGGGCGGTGCGTCGATTGGCCTGCCGTTGCTGAGCGCGATGGTGCCCGCTGCGACTGCGCTCGCGCAGACGGCGGCGGCCGCGAAGCCGCGCCTCGGCTTCTTCTATCTGCCGCACGGCGCGATCATGGCGAACACGCGCTACGGCGCCGAGATGAACCGCTGGACGCCCGAGAAGGAAGGCCGCGACTTCGACTTGAAGCCGATCCTCGAGCCGTTCGCGCCGCACCGGCAATGCATGACGGTCGTGAGCGGCCTCGGCAACCGTACGGCGGAGAGCCCCGCCGTGCACGCGATCCACCCCGGCACCTGGCTCACGTGCGTGGCGCCGCCGCGGTCGCAGACGCCGAACGGCGGCGTGTCCGTCGACCAGATCGCCGCACGGCACATCGGCCAGGAGACGCCGCTGCCGTCGCTCGAGCTCGCGACCGAGGAGCGCGGCGGCACGTCGGGTTGCGACGGCACTTACGGTTGCAGCTACAGCCGCACGATCTCGTTCCGCACGCCGACCACGCCGCTACCCATGGAGGCCGACCCCGGCAAAGTCTTCGAGAAGATCTTCGGCCGCGGCAACACCGACGCCGAACGCAGCGAGATCGCCGCGGACTTCAAGAGCGTGCTCGACCTCGTTACGGCCGAGATCAAGGAGCTCGAGCGGGCCTTAAGCGCGGACGATCGCGTCATCGTCGACGATTACCTCGACAGCGTGCGCGAGCTGGAGCGCCGCATTCAGATGCTGGGTCAGCGCGATCTGTCGAACGTGGACCTGCCCGAGGTTCCCGTCGCGTCGCCGGCCTTCGACGAGCGCCTGAGGCTCATGTTCGACCTGTTGGCCGTGGCCTACCAAACCAACGCGACGCGCATTGCGACGTTCATGATGGTGGCCGAGGTGAGCAACATGTCGTACGCGCACATCGGCGTGGCCGACGCGTTCCACCCGCTCTCGCACCATGCGGACAACAAGGCGTCGATGGAGAAGCTCGCGCTCGTGCAGCGCTATCACAGCGAGGTCTTCGCGGGTTTCCTGTCCAAGCTCGCGGCGATCCCCGACGGCGATGCGGGGTCGATGCTCGACAGCTCGATCCTCGTCTACGGCAGCAACATGAGTAACAGCAACCAGCACGACTCGTTCCCGCTGCCGACGCTCGTGTTCGGCGGCGGCAACGGCGGCGTCAAGGGCAACCAGCATCTGCGCTATCCCGACCGCACGCCGATCGCGAATCTGCACTACACCTTGCTCACGCGTGCCGGTGTGCCCGTCGACAAGGTCGGCGACAGCACGGGCGAGCTCGCGGAGGTCTGAGCGTGATCGCCTCGCGTATGGCAGTGGTCGCGGCGAGCTGGTGCCTCGTGGCCGGCTCTGCGGCGGCCGCGGATCTCGTGGCTGCGGCGCGCGTCAACGATCGCGGCGCCGCGCTCGCCGAGCTTGGGCGCGGCGCCGACGCGAAACTGCGCTCCGCGGACGGCACGACGGCGCTGCACTGGGCTGTCTATCACGCCGACGCCGACCTCGTGGACCGATTGCTCGACGCGGGCGCCGACCCGAACGC
>DATFFV010000597.1:0-2556 GCA_035249885.1 Gammaproteobacteria bacterium
CCCGAAGCAGGCCGCGCCGGGCACGATTCGTGCCGACTTCGCGGCTTCGATCGAGGAGAACGTGGTGCATGGCTCGGACGCGCCGGCGACGGCGGCGACGGAAATCGCGTTCTTCTTCAGCGAGGCCTAAATTTGCCCGCGGACGCGCTAGCGGCGAAGGCGACGCAGCCGAGCAAGCTCTCGCTGCTCGGCATGCCGGCGGCTAATCTCGTCGAGTTCTTCGAGAACCTCGACGAGAAGCCTTATCGCGCGCGGCAGATCATGCGCTGGCTCTATCAGCGCTACGTCACGGACTATGCGCAGATGTCGGACTTGAGCGCGGCGCTGCGCAGGCAGCTCAAGGAGATCACGACGACCGAGTTGTCGCCCGTGCTCAAGCACGAGCAGTCCGACGACGGCACGCGCAAGTGGCTGCTCGACGTCGGCGCGAACCAAGCCATCGAGACCGTCTACATTCCCGAGCCGGACCGCGGCACGCTCTGCATTTCCTCGCAGGCGGGATGCGCGCTCGACTGCGCGTTCTGCGCGACGGGTTATCAGGGCTTCAACCGCAACCTCACGTCGGCCGAGGTCTTGGGCCAAGTGGTGCTCGCGGCGCGCGAGCTCGCGCCCGCCAAGATCACCAACGTGGTCTTCATGGGCATGGGCGAACCGCTCGCGAACTATCGCAACGTGCTGCCCGTCGTCCACCTGCTCGTCGACGACCAGGCGTTCGGCCTGTCGCGACGTCGCGTGACGATCAGCACGGCGGGCGTCGTGCCGCACATTCTGAAGCTCGCGGACGACTGCAACGTGGCGCTCGCCGTGTCGCTGCACGCGCCCACCGACGAGCTCCGCGACCGGCTCGTGCCGATCAACAAGGTGCATCCGATCGCCGAGCTGCTCGACGCTTGCTGGAAATACGCCGAGGGGCAAGCGAGCCGCAGCATCACGTTCGAGTACGTGCTGCTCGACCAAGTCAACGACTCGGTGGCGGAGGCGCGTCAGCTCGTGAAATTGCTGCGCAACAAGCCGGCCAAAGTGAATCTGATTCCGTTCAACGCGTTTCCGGAATCCGAGTTTCGTTGCTCGCCGCAGCCTAGAATTGACGCCTTCTGGCAGACCCTGCGGAACGCGGGGCTCATCGCGACGATTCGCCGCCCACGCGGCGACGACATCGCGGCCGCGTGCGGCCAGCTCGCGGGCAAAGTGCGCGACCGACAGCGCGTGCGTTTGGGGGATCGTGTGATCGGAGCCGGTTCATGAACATACTTCGTTTGACGTGGCTCGGTGGCGTGCTCTTCTTGCTATCCGCGTGCGCCAGCAGCAGCCGCACCTCCGCCGACGGGGTCTCGGACGCCGACGCGGCCATCGCCAACATGAATCTCGGCGCGGGCTATCTGCAGCAGGGGCGTGCAGACCTCGCGATCGAACGCCTCGAGCGTGCGCTCGCGCAGAACCCGCGCCTGGTCCAGGCGCACTCGACGATCGCCGTCGCCTATAGCCAGCTGGGCGACCTCGAACAGGCCGAGAGCCACTATCGGCGTGCCACGGAGCTCGCGCCGAACAGCGGTGCGCCGGCCAACGCCTACGCCGCTTTCCTCTGCCAGCAAAGCCGCTGGACCGAGGCCGAGCCGTTCTTCCGTCGCGCCGCCGACGATCGCGACTACGCGACACCCGAGGTGGCCCTCACGAATGCCGGGGTCTGCGCGCGCGACTCGGGTGCCGACGAAAGGGCCGCCGACAATTTCCGCGCCGCGCTTGTGCGCAACCCCACTTACCCCGACGCGCTGCTCAACCTCATGGATCTCTCGTACCAGGCGCGCAACTTCCTGCAGACGCGCGCGTTCGTGCAACGCTATCTCGCTGCTCACCCGCCCGTGGCGCCCGTCCTGTGGATCTGTGTCAACGCCGAGCGCGAGCTCGCCAACGCCGAGGCCGCCGATCGCTGCGCCGCGCAGCTGCGCGCCGGGTTCCGCGGGACGCCCGAGCACCAGGCGCTCGAGTCTCTACAGAGACTCAATGGCCGATAACGAGCCAGAGGCGAGCGCCGAAGCGAGCGCGCCAGAGCCTGAGACTCTGGGGCGGCTGCTGCGCAATGCACGCCTCGCGCAGGAGCTCACGGTCGACCAGATTGCGACCGAGCTGCGCATCGAGGCGAAACAGCTCATCGCTCTCGAGGACGACCGCCTCGAGCAGATCGGCATCCCCGTATTCGTCAAGGGCTACCTCAAGCAGTACGGGCATCGGCTCGGCGTCGACGTCCGCGACTTGCTCGCGCTCTATTACCGGCAGACGAAGCTCGCCGACGTGCAAATCCGGCCGAGCCGCACGATCAAGCTGCGCGACGAGCGTCAAATCACGGGCTGGATATTGGCTGCCATCGTGTTGCTCACGGTCGCTGCGGGTTTGGCCGTGTGGTGGTGGCGCGGCGGCAGTTTCGACGTCGTCGGCTCCGTGACGCGTGCGATCACGCCGCAACCCACTTCGACAGCCGTGCCCGCGGCCACGCGTGAGCCCGAGCCCGTCGCTCCTGCGCCGGCGCCGAGTCCCGCCGACCGGGACGAGGCCGCTGCC
>DATFFV010000598.1:0-3506 GCA_035249885.1 Gammaproteobacteria bacterium
CCGAGAACGTGCCGTTCGACGCGCGCGCTGGCGCCACGCTGCCGCCGCCCGCGGTCACGGGCGCGATTCGCCGGCTACCCGACGGCAAGCCCGATCTCTCGGGCTGGTACGAGGTCGACGCCGGCGGCGGCAACTACGGGCTCGAGTCGAGCCCGCAGATATTCCTGACGCCGGCGAGCCGCGGGCTCGTCGTCGATCCGCCCGACGGCAGGCTGCCGTATCAGACCTGGGCGCGCGCGGAACGCATCGCGCGTGCAGAACCGTATCGCGGCTACGACGACCCGACGGCGCACTGCTTCCTCGCGGGCATTCCGCGCTCCCACTACGTGCCGCAGCCCGCGCATATCCTGCAACCACCGGGCTACGTCGTCGTGCTGTTCGAACGCATGTCGTGGCGGCACATCGCACTGACGCCGCGCGCGCCTCTGCCCGACCACGTGCGGCTCTGGCAGGGCGATTCGGCGGGGCGCTGGGAGGGCGACACGCTCGTCGTCGAAAGCAAGAGCTTCAACGGCAAGGCGTGGCTCAACGAGGTCGGCGACGTCGTGAGCCACCGCCAGACGGTCGTCGAGCGGTTCACGCCGATCGACGAGGACACGGTGATCTATCGCGCGACGGTCAGCGATCCGATCCCGTACACTCGCCCCTGGACCATCGAGGTGCCGATGCACCGCAAGAACGACGAGCTGCTCGAGGTGGCATGCCACGAGGACAACGCCGACCTCGAGCACTTGAAGCACGTGCGCGACGAGTACCGCGCCACGCAGCAACGCTAGGAGCCGCTGACGTCATGAACCGATTGCCCGCCGTCCTCGTCACCGTGCTCGCAACGTTCGCTGCGCTCGCCGCCGGAAGTGCAGCCGCGCACCACTCGTTCTCGGCCGAGTTCGACCCCGAGAAGCCCGTGAGACTCACGGGCAAAGTCACGGACGTGAGATTCTCGAACCCGCACGCCTGGCTCTACCTCGACGTCGCGGCCGCAGACGGCACCGTCGTCAACTGGGCGCTCGAAATGGGCGGCGCGAACGGGCTCATTCGCCGCGGCTGGCGCCGCGAGGATCTGCCCGTCGGCACCGTGCTCGTCGTCGAAGGCTGGCAGGCCCGCAACGCCACGCCGACGGCCAACATCTCCACTGCCACGTTGCCCGACGGCCGCAGGCTGTTCGCGGGCACGTCGAATCCCGCGGCGCAACAGCAGCGTTAGCTCTCCGCGTTCGGCTCACCCGCATACCGGCCGAGGCGATAAACAGGGCGCGCACGGGCATCGAGTTCCTCACGGTGCGGTTCTCGCAAGTTCGCGGCAGCTTCGTTTCCATCGAGGCCTGAACGCCTCGTAGCCGGGTGACGCTGCGGGGCAAATGGCGCATGCTGCGCATGTTCATGCGCTCGACTCACTTGGGGGGACTCATGCCACGTCGTGCATTGCGACGCTCGCTCGTCGCACTCGTTACGCTTCTCTGCGCCACCGCGCTCCACGCGCAGAGCCGCAACCTCACGTCGCCGCGCCTGTACGTCTTCGACGGCGGCGTGCTCGCCTCGGAGACGGCTCGCTACCGGCTCACCGATGCCGACGTCGAGGAAGTGTCCTTGTCGGTCGCGTCGTATCTCATCGTTCATCCGCGCGGCGTGCTCATGTGGGACGCCGGCGCCGTGGCCGACCATGAGCGCGGCGGCGACGTGGGCTTCGAGCATCGCCTCACGCGCCGCGACAATCAGGAACGATTCGTCAAGCTCGCGCCCACGCTGACCTCGCAGCTTGCGGCCGCGGGCTATGCGCCGAGCGACGTCACGCACCTCGCGCTGTCGCACTATCACTGGGACCACACGGCCGACGCGAATCTATTCGCGAATGCCGAGTGGCTCGTGGCCAAAGCCGAGCACAACGCGATGTTCGGCGCCAATCCCCCGGGCGGCACGCGCCCCGAGACGTACTCGGCGCTCGCGCGCAGCCGCACGCGGCAGCTCACGGCCGCAGAGCACGACGTCTTCGGCGACGGCACGGTCGTGATCCGTCAGGCCGCCGGCCACACCGAGGGCCACGCCGTGCTCTACGTGAAGCTCGCGAACACGGGCGGCGTGGTGCTCTCGGGCGACCTCTACCACTACCCCGCCGAGCGCACGCTCGACCGGCTACCGACGTTCGAGGTCAGCGAGGCGCAGACGAAGGCCGCGCGCGACGAGCTCGAAGGGTTCTTGACGCGCACGGGCGCCACGCTGTGGATCCAGCACGACCTCGTCGCGCACCGCAAGCTCAAGAAGTCGCCGCAGTACTACGACTAAGCGCCGGGCTCGTCGTCGTCGCGCGCTTCGTGCGTCGAGTCGCGCGGCGTGCGGCGCAGCAACGAGAGAATCAGCAGGGCGAATGCCCCGACGAGCACGATGAAGATGAGGAAGCGCAGCACCGGTTAGCGCAAGCCCGCCGCCTCGAGCGCCGCGAGCCGCGCCGCTTCGAACTCGTTGCCCGCGTTCCACTGCGGCAGCGCGTCGTCGTTCGCGAGGATTACACCTGCGTGAAACCCGAAGCGGGCGTCCTGCACCATGCCGTCGAAGTTCCAGTCCGGCGTGAGCTCGTCGCTTTGCTGGTGGTAATTCACCTCGGTGTAGCGATTGATCTGCTCCGCGCCCCACCCCTCGGGCCGGCCGACGAAGTCCGTGCCGCCGCTGAAGTAGAACGCGGGCACGCCGATCTTGGCGAAATTGAACTGGTCGGAGCGGTAGTACATGCCGCGGTCGGGGAACTGGTCGCCCTTCACGACCCGCTGCTGATACGCGGCCACCTCGCCGGCCACGGCGTCGAGCGTCGACTTGCCGAGGCCGATGTAGGTGATGTCGCGCGTCTCGCCCCAGATGTTGCCGCTGTCGTAGTTGATGTTCGCGGCGATGAGGCCCGGCGGCACCGTGGGATGCTGCGCGTAGTACTGCGAGCCGATGAGCCCCTGCTCCTCGGCCGCGGCGAACAGCAGCATGATCGAGCGCCGCGGCCGCTCGGGCAGCGCGGCAAACGCGCGGCCGATCGCGAGCAGCATGGCGACGCCGCTCGCGTTGTCGCGCGCGCCGTTGTAGATCGTGTCGCCGTCGGCATCGGGCTCGCCGGTGCCGAGATGGTCGTAGTGCGCCGTGTAGATGACGTGCTGGTCCGCGAGCGCGGGATCGCTGCCGCGTAGGGTCCCGAGCACGTTGGCCGTCGGCGTGCGCGTCAGCGTGTTCGTGAGCGCGAGCGACGTCGTCATGCCGAGCGGCACGGGCTTGAAGTCGCGGCTCCTCGCCTGCGCGACGAGGGCGTCGAAGTCGTGCTCGGGGCCCAGCAGGCGGCGCGCCGCGTCTTCCGTGACCCACGCCTCGACGGCGCTGCGCGGCTCGTCGCCCGCGGGCAGCTCGTACTGTGGCCCGCTCCACGAGCTCTGCACCACGTTCCAACCGTAGCCCGCCGACGGCGTCGTGTGCACGATGATGACGCCGACTGCACCGTGGCGCGCCGCGCTCTCGTACTTGTACCCCCAGCGGCC
>DATFFV010000599.1:0-5001 GCA_035249885.1 Gammaproteobacteria bacterium
CTGCATTTTCGGCACGCCCGCCATCCATGGCGGTTGGCTTAGCGCCTACCGCAGGCTAGAGTGCGGGCCATGACCGACCCGACTGCCGACCCCGCGGGCAACCCGTTGCTTAGGGTCCGCGAGCTCCCCGCCTTCTCCGCGATCAAGCCCGAGCACGTCGAGCCCGCCGTGCGCGAGCTGCTTGCGGCGCAGCGGCGCGCGCTCGAGCACGCCGAAGGCGTCGCGGCGCCCGACGTCGATTGGCTGCGGGGCCTCGAGCTCATCCACACCGAGTTCGATCGCGTCTGGGGCCCGGTCAATCACCTGAACGCCGTGCTCTCGAGCCCGCCACTGCGCGACGCGTTCAACCGCTGCCTGCCGCTCGTCACGGAGTTCTACACGGAGCTCGGGCAGAACGAGACGCTCTATCGCCACTTCAACACGCTGCACGCGCGGGTCGGCGCGGAGCAGTTCGTCGAGCGGCAGCTCATCGCCAATGCGCTCCGCGACTTTCGCCTGGGCGGTGTGGCCTTGAAGGGCCAAGCGCGCGAGCGGTTCAAGGCCGTCATGCAGGAGCTCGCGGCGGACCAGGCCAAGTTCGAGCAGAACGTCATGGACGCGACCGACGCGTTCGAGCACCGCGAGGCCGACCGCGGCGCGCTCGCGGGGCTGCCCGACTTCGTGATCGAGCGCGCTCGCGCGCTCGCGGCCGAGCGCGGCGAAGAGGGCTGGCACCTGCGCCTCGATCCGCCCACCTACCAGACCGTGCTCGCGCACGCCGAATCGGCGCCGCTGCGCGCGAAGTACTACGAGGCCTGGGTCACGCGCGCCTCGGACCAGGGCCCGCACGCGGGGCGTTTCGACAACGGCGAGCTCATCGGGCGCATCATGGCGCTGCGCCACGAGGCCGCGCAGCTCGTTGGCTTCAAGACGTTCGCGGAGTTCTCGCTCGCGACGAAGGTGGCCGAGTCGCCCGCGCGCGTCATCGAGTTCCTGCACGACCTCGCTAGCCGCAGCCGCAACGTCGCGCTCGAGGACGTCGCCAAGCTCAGCTCCTACGCGGGCCGCAAGCTCGAAGCGTGGGACGTGCCGTTCTACGCGGAGCGCTTCAAGCAGGAGAAGCTCGACCTCGCCGAGGAGGAGCTGCGCCCCTACTTCCCGCTGCCGCGCGTGCTCGACGGCATGTTCTCGCTGTGCGGCAGACTGTTCGATCTCACGATCGCCGAGGCGCACCGCCCCGACGTGTGGCACGACAGCGTGCGCTACTACGAGCTCAAGCGGGCCGACGGCTCGCTCGTCGGCAGCTTCTTCACGGATCTCTTCGCACGCCCGAACAAGCGCGGCGGCGCGTGGATGGGCGGGTGCGCGAGCCGCGCGCGGCTCAACGGCCATGCGCAGTTGCCCGTGGCCTATCTCGTCTGCAACTTCAACGCGGGCAGCGGCGATACGCCGTCGCTGCTCACGCATTCCGAGCTCGTGACGCTGTTCCACGAGTTCGGCCACACGCTGCATCACGTCTTGACCGAGGTCGATTACCCGTCGCTCGCCGGGACGAACGGCGTCGCGTGGGACGCCGTCGAGCTGCCGAGTCAGTTCCTCGAGAACTTCACGTGGCGGCCCGAGGTGCTCAGCGAGATCGGCCGCCACTACCGCACGGGCGCGCCGCTGCCGCACGACAAGATCGACACGCTGAACCGCTCGCGGACGTTCCTCGCGGGGTTGGGGCTCGTGCGGCAGATCGAGTTCGCGCTGTTCGACTTCCGGCTCCACGACGAGTACCAGCCTGCGCGCGGCGCGCGCGTGGCCGAGATCCTCGCCGAGGTGCGCCGCGAGGTGGCCGTCGTCGAGCCGCCGGCGTGCAACCGCTTCGCGCATTCGTTCAGCCACGTCTTCGGCGGCGGCTACGCGGCCGGCTATTACAGCTACAAGTGGGCCGAGGTGCTCGCGGCCGACGCCTTCGCCGCCTTCGTCGAGGCCGGAGTCTTCGACCGCGCCACGGCCGAACGCTTCCGCCGCGCCGTGCTCGCGACGGGCGGCAGCCGCAACGCACTCGACGCGTTCGTCGAGTTCCGCGGCCGCCAGCCTACGCTCGACGCGCTGCTCGAGCAGTCGGGCATCGCACGCCGGCGCTAGCCGCGCCTTCTGCCTTGAAGGTCGCGAGCTGGAACGTCAACAGCCTGCGCGTGCGCTTGCCGCACGTGCTCAAGTGGCTCGAGCGCGAGCAGCCCGACCTCCTGGCGCTGCAGGAGACCAAGCTCAAGGACGAGGACTTCCCGGCCGACACGTTCCGCGACTACGGCTACGCGGCCACGTTCAGCGGCCAATCGGCCTACAACGGCGTCGCGATCCTGTCGCGCGAGGAGCCGAAGGAAGCCCGCTACGACATCGGCAACGGCCACAGCGAGCAGAAGCGCGTCGTCGGCGCGACGTTCGGCGCGCTGCGCTTCTTCAGTCTCTACGTGCCGAACGGCCAGAGCGTCGATTCGGACAAGTACCGCTACAAGCTCGACTGGCTCGCGGCGCTGCGCACGTCGCTCGCCGCCGAGCTTGCGCGCCATCCACTGCTGCTCGTCGTGGGCGACTTCAACATCGCGCCCGACGACCGCGACGTGCACGACCCGCTCGCGTGGCGCGGCCACGTGCTCTGCACGCCGGCCGAGCGCGCCGCGCTCGCGGCTCTCCTGGACTTAGGGCTCCGCGACACCTTTCGGCTGTTTACACAGCCCGAAAAGACCTTCAGCTGGTGGGACTATCGCGCCGGTGCCTTCAGGCGTAATCAGGGCCTGAGAATCGATCTCATGCTGGCGTCGGCGACGTTAAGTCAAACGTGCCTCGGCGCCCGTATCGACAAGGAACCGCGCGGCTGGGAGCGGCCGTCGGACCACGTGCCGGTCGTCGCAGAATTCACGCTGCCATAGTCCTTATGTGAGGTGCGCAATCCTGGTGAAGCGCCTAATCTCTTAGACTTGCCGCCCCGGATGGACCCCTTGATGGCGATCGAAGACGAACTGCAGGACCGGCGCAACGACTACGACGTCACGAACACTGTGCAGGTGAGCTCGGCACCGCAGGTTCGTGCCGCCGTGAAGGATCTTTTTGCGTCGCTCTATCCGCAGAATTCCTTCGATTCCGTCTGGCTCGCCTTCCACGACTTCGAGCGCGTCTTCACGGGCCGCGACCCGACCTACTACGCGGTCGACACGACGTATCACGACATGCAGCACACGCTCGACATGACGCTCGCGCTGTCGCGGCTCATCGCCGGGCACGAGACGAGCGTCGAGCCCGCGGACCGCTTGGGGCCGGACCGCGCCGAGCTCGCGATCGTGAGCGCGCTGTTCCACGACGTCGGCTACCTGCGCCACAAGGAGCGCGATGCGGCCGCCGTCAACGGCGCCGTGTTCACGCGCGTCCACGTGTCGCGCAGCGGCCAGTACCTCGAGCGCTACCTGCCGAGCATCGGCCTCGAGCGGTTCGTACCGGTGGTCTCGCGCATCGTGCATTTCACGGGCTACGAGCTCGACGTCAATCAGATCGAGCTCGACGAGCCGAAGGACAGCACCGTCGGCCATCTGCTCGGCACGGCCGACTTAGTCGCGCAGCTCGCCGACCGCTGCTACCTCGAGAAGTGCCGCGATCGCCTCTACCCCGAGTTCGTGCTCGGCGGCGTCGCCATCGACGAGCGGCCGCAGGGCAAGGTGCTCTACCACTCGGCGCAGGACTTGCTCGGCAAGACGCTGTCGTTCTATCAGACCTCGGCGCGGCTGCGGCTCGAGAACAACTTCAATCGCGTCTATCGCTACTTCGAGGCGTTCTTCGAGCGCGGCCAGAGCCCGTACATCCGCTTCATCCGCAAGAACCTCACGTTCTTGAACACCGTCATCCAGCACGGCGACTGGGAACGCCTGCGCCGTCACCCGCCGTGCATCATTCCCGATCCGCACGGCGAGGCGCATCTCGTCGAGCTCGCGCTCCAGCGCGTGCGCGACTGGACCGCGCGCGGTACGCACAAGGTCTCGGCGGCCGGTTGAGCGCGCGCGGCTGACCGCACGATGGCTCGGTCGCGCCGCTTACGACCGCTGCGCGTCAGCAAAGGATTTCGCTCCTTCGTGCTCGACCAGCTTGGCGGCGTCCCGCTGCTGCGCTCGCGCGCGATGTTCGGCGGCGTCGGGTTGTACTCGGGCGACACCTTCTTCGGCATCGTCGCGGCCGACGAGCTCTTCTTGCGAACCGACGACAGCACGCGGGGCGCCTACGAGGCGGCCGGCAGCGAGCCGTTCAAGCCCTACGCGGACAAAGCGATGACAATGGCCTATTGGCGTGTGCCGCTCGGGGTGCTCGAGGACGCGGCAGAGCTGGTGGCGTGGGCCAAAACGGCCGTCCGCGTTGCAGCCAGCGCTCCGGCGAAAGGCCGTCGCTCGCACCCGCGCTGACGGCGACCCACACGCGCACCTGCGAACTGGCAAGTTCGGACGCGCCCGCGCGCGGCGTGCATTCCGCGCGCGGGCGCGCCATCCTTACGGCTTCTCTTGTGCCGCGGAGACACGCCGTGCACGTACCGCCCGCATTCCGCCGCTGCGTCGTAGCCGCCGCGTTGCTCTGCGCGACGACGCTCGACGCGCAAGTCGCCATCCCGGATGCGCTCGAGCCGTGGCGCGACTGGGTGCTGTTCGGCGAGGAGTTTCGCGCGTGCCCCGTACGCAACGGCGTGATGCCGGGCGAGAGCGGCAACCACGTCTGCGCGTGGCCGGGCACGCTAGCCGTCGATGCCGGCAATACCGGCGCCGAGTTCACGCAAACCTGGACGCTGTACGCCGAGGACTGGGTGGCGCTGCCCGGCGACCGCGAGCGCTGGCCCACCGGCGTCACGGTTGGCGCCGACGCCGACGCCGTGGTCGAGCGCGCCGGCCGGCCGATGCTGCGACTACCGCGCGGCACGCACCGCGTCGCGGGACGCATCGCGTGGACGACTCGCCCCGCCTCGCTGCCGATTCCCCCCGCAGTCGGGCTCGTGACGCTCAG
>DATFFV010000600.1:0-5094 GCA_035249885.1 Gammaproteobacteria bacterium
TCGTCGAGCGCGATCATGACGATCGACTTGGTGGGCAGCGTGAACGTCAGCGTGCCGCGATCGCTCTCGAGATCGTCGAACGGCGCGGGCTCGACGGCGCGCGGCGACGCGAACGTGTTGTGGCTGTTCATCGCGCCGGCCGTGAGGATCTGCGCCGACGGATTCCGGACCGCACCGCCGGCGGTCGACACGGTCAGCTCCACGGCCTCGCGCGGATTCAGGTTCGCGATGCTCGCGTAGAGCCTCCCGTCCGTGCCGCGCGCGGCCGTGGCGCTCACGGCCGGCACGCGGTAATCCCCGAGCGCGTAGTCCGGCCGCGCGTCGTACGACACGGGCAGCGAGGTCGCGTCCTGAAACGGGATGTACAGCTTGAACAGGTGATACGTCGGCGTGAGCACGAGCGCGTCGCCCTGCGTCAGGATCATGGCCTGGAGCACGTTGACGGTCTGGGCGATGTTGGCCATGCGCAGCCGTTCTGCATGCCGGTGGAACACGTGGAAGTGCAGTGCGGCGACGAACGCGTCGCGCAGCGTGTTCTGCTGATAGAGCGCGCTCGCGGCCGGCGTCGCGTCGTACCACGTGCCCCACTCATCTAAATAGAGGCCGATGCGGCCGTCGGGGTCGTTGCGCTCGAGGATGGCCTCCTGCGCCGCGATGTGGTCCTCGACGCGCAGCGCGCGCCACAGCGTCGAGATCCACTCGTCTTCGTCGAATTCCGTCGCGCTGCCCTTGGCGGCCCAGACGCCGCTCGGCGTCGTGTAGTAGTGATGGCTGATGCCGTCGATGTTGGTGCGGATCCGCGAGAGCTCCTCGGTCCATTCCGTGAGCGCGCCTTGCCCGCCGCTCGCGACCCTGCGCGTCGTCTGACCACGCACCTTGAGGAACTCCGCGGTCTGTCGATAGAGATCGGCGTAATACGCGGGCCGCATGTTGCCGCCGCAGCCCCACGACTCGTTGCCGACGCCGAAGAACGGCACGCGCCACGGCGCGTCGCGGCCGTTGGCGCGGCGCAGCTCGGCGAGCGTCGAGCGCGAATCCGAGGTCATGTACTCGAGCCACTCGGCCATCTCGCGCGCCGAGCCCGAGCCCAAGTTGCCGGCGATATACGCGTCCGCGCCGACGGCCTCGACGAGCGCGAAGAACTCGTGCGTGCCGAACGCGTTCGTCTCCTCGACGCCGCCCCAGCTCATGTTGAGCGTCACGGGCCGCTCGGCGCGCGGCCCCACGCCGTTCTGCCAGTGGTACTCGTCGGCATAGCAGCCGCCGGGCCAGCGGATGACGGGCACGCGCAAGGCCTCGAGCGCTTCGAGCACGTCGAGCCTGAGTCCGTCGCGATTCGGGATCGTCGACTCGGGGCCCACCCACACGCCGTCGTAGATGTCGCGGCCCAAGTGCTCCATGAACTGGCCGTAGAGATAGCGGCTGATCACGGGGCCGGGATTCGCGGCATCGATACGGATCGCGACTTCGGCGCCGGCGGCCGGCGTGGGGGCGCAGTGCGCGAAGAGCAGGGCGGCGAGCCCGGGGAGCCAGGTGGAACGGGAAGCGACGGGCCGGGCGGTCGCGGTCTTCATGCTGTTGGCTCTGCGGCTCGAGAAGCCAGTGTGCCACAACGCGCAAGCCCGGCGGCTCGGTCCGCCCGCTGGCTCAGGAATCCCCGTAACCCAAGTGCGTGGCTTTGCCGTGGAACACGCGATAGACGAAGATCGTGTACGCGGCCGTGAACGGCAGCACGAGCGCGACACCCGCGAACACGAACTTGAGCGAGCTCGGCGCAGCGGCCGCGTCCCACACCGTCAAGCGGTCGAGGACGACGTACGGGTACAGGCTGTACGCGAGCCCGAGCGCCGCCATGACGCACATGAGCACGGTGCCGCCGAGCACGATCCACGCGTAGCCCGCGGTCGCGACGCTGCGCCGGCGCAGCACCCAGTACACGGCGCCGAACGCGATCAGCGTCGCGAGGGGGATCGGCAGCAGGCCGATGAAGTTCGGCAACGTGAACCAGCGCTCCGCGATCGTCGGGCTCACGAGCGGCGTGACGATTGAGATCGCGAACAGCGCGACACCCATCGGCAGCAGGGCTAGCCGGCCCCAGCGCAGCGCCTTGTCGAACAACGGCCCATCGGTCTTGAGCAGCAACCAGCCCGCGCCGAGCACGATGTACAGCGAGGGCAGGGTGACAGCGATGAGTGCCGCGAACGCGGTGTTCAACGCGCCCGGCGTCAGGCCCGTCACGTAGCTGCCGAGCATCCAGCCCTGTGCGCCGGCCGCGAGCAGCGAGCCGGCTGCGAACGCGCGGTTCCACATGCGCTTGTGGCGCGCGGCGGCTTTGACGCGGAAATCGAACGACACGCCGCGCAGGATGAGGCCGATGAGCATGATCGTCACCGGAAGGTACAGTGCGGTCAGCACGAGGCCGTGCGCCGCGGGAAACGCGATCAGCAGGACGCCGACGCCGAGCACGAGCCACGTCTCGTTGGCGTCCCAGAAGGGCCCGATCGCGGCGATCATCGTGTCCTTCTCTTGGTCGGACGCGAACGGCAGCAGCAGGCCGATGCCGAGATCGTAGCCGTCGAGAATCACGTAGAGCAGCAACGCGAGCCCCATGATCGCCATGAACACGAGCGGCAGCGCGGCGTCCATCAGCGTGGCTCCGTTACGGGCGACAGGGCGGGCAGTTGCAACATCCGTAGCGACTTCGCGGGCTTCGTCGCGAGGTAGCGCAGAGTGAGCACGTACGAGATCAGCAGGAACGTGTACAACGTCGCGTACGCGACGAGCGTGCCCGCGACCTTCGCCGGCGCGTGCGGCGCGACGGTGTCGGCCGCGGCCAGCAAGCCGTAGACGAGCCACGGCTGCCGGCCGATCTCGGTGACGTACCAACCGGCCAGCGTCGCGATCCACCCGGCGTACGTCATCGCGGCCAGCGCGCGCAGCACGGCGTGCGGCGGTGCGCGGCCGCGGCGCAAGCTCCAGGCGGCGATCCACGACACGGCGATCATCAACAAGCCGATGCCAACCATGATGCGAAACGCGAAGAACACCGGTGCGACGGGCGGGTGAGCCTCTGCGAACGCTTCGAGACCCTGCACGACGCCATCGGCTTCGTGCGTGAGGATCAAGCTCGACCCGAGCGGAATCTCGAGCGCGAACCGCGTCGTGCGCGCGTCCTCGTCGGGCCAGCCCAGGATCGTGAACGGCGCGCCGGCTTGCGTCTCCCAGATCCCTTCGATGGCGGCGATCTTCGCGGGCTGATGCTCGAGCGTATTCAAGCCGTGCAGATCGCCGAGCAGCACCTGCAGCGGTGCGAGCACCGCTGCGAGCAGCACGCCCGTGCGCAGCACGAGCGCGGTCGCGGGCCCGTCGACGCGCCTGATCATGCGCCCGGCGCTCACGCCCGCGATGAGAAACGCGCTCGTGAGCAACGAGGCCACGGTCATGTGCGCGAAGCGATACGGGAACGACGGGTTGAAGATGACGGCGAGCCAATCGACCGCGTAGAACTTGCCGTCGACGATCTCGTGCCCCTGCGGCGTCTGCATCCACGAGTTCAAGCTCAAGATCCAGAACGCGGACAGCGTCGTGCCGAACGCGACGAGCGCCGCGGACGCGAGGTGCGTGCCGTTCGACACACGATCCTTGCCGAACAGCATGATCGCGAGAAACGTGGCCTCGATGAAGAACGCGGTCAGCACCTCGTAGCCGAGCAACGGACCGCTGATGTTGCCGGTGCGCTCGATGAAGCCGGGCCAGTTCGTGCCGAACTGGAAGCTCATCGTGACGCCCGATACCACGCCGAGCGCGAACGTCAACGCGAACACCTTGACCCAGAAGTAGTACGCGTATTCCCACGCCTCGTTGCGCCCGAGCGTGAAGCGAACGCGGAAATACAGCAGCAGCCAGGCGAGCCCGATCGTGATCGCCGGGAACAGGATGTGAAAGCTGATGTTGAGCGCGAACTGGATTCGCGCGAGGACGATGGCGTCGAAAGCGGACATCAGCGTGGCGAGCCTCCCGCCGCGACTGTTCGCCATCCCCTTCGGCCGAGGATAGCACGGCGCGCGCAGCCAGTTGCGCCGCACGGCCGAGATCGTCTGGAGTTGGTCGCGGGCGAGGCGTCAGCGCCGCCCGTTCGAACGCAGTTCCTTGCTGATGATCTTGCGCAGTTCCTCATTGATCCGCGTTTGGTAGCCGCGACCGGTCGACCGAAAGTACGCGAGTACATCGGCGTCCAAACGTATGGTCGTCAGCACCTTCGTAGGCGCCTTCTGCCGCCCACGACCCCTTTTTACGACGGGCGGTCCGAGCATTTGCTCTGACCACGGCGGATTGTCGGCGTCCCTAGTTTTCGACCTGGAACCCCTTGGCCTCCGCAACGTAGTAACGCGCTTCATATTTGTCAGCCTTTCGCAGCGAGATTATCCGGGGTCCTCTCGGGCGTTCCGTGTAGACCAATACGACGATTTGTCCGTGCAGCCTTCCGAACGTGACCAGACGTTGCTCGCGGTAGCGTTTGCGTACGTCTTCGCGCGTGACCGTGAAATCGTCCCAGATCGCTTCACAGCCGACGAAGTCGAGACCATGCAACTCGATGTTCCGCAGGCGCTTGCGTTCGTCCCACGTGGTCACGCAAATTGTATTTACAAATTGGCGGCGCGGCAATGCCGAAGCCAGTAACGTCGCAGCCGCTAGCCGGGAACCTAGTCGGCACTTGAACCTCCCGTGGTTCGCAAGATGGGAGGTTGATACAGCACCCACGGGGCTAGCGCTTGGCCCAAATCTCGGCTGTTCGAACGGAAACTCGCGCGTTGTGCGTCGCGGGAGTTCATGGAGCGGCACGGGGGCGAGAGTGCGTTTCGCGCCGGGCCGGATCTTTGCGTCGAGGTATTGTCGCCGACGAATACGCGCGCCGAGATCGCCGAAAAGGTGGCCGCCTACCTCGCGGCCGGTGCGCGCGAAGTTTGGATCGTCGGCGACGACGGTGTGCCGGCAATCCACACGGGCGGCGGTCCTGCCGCGGTGACTGAGCTCGGCTTCGCGCTGCCGGACGCACAGAGCCTGGGCGCAGGCTGACTCGGTGGTACGATGGCT
>DATFFV010000601.1:0-8795 GCA_035249885.1 Gammaproteobacteria bacterium
CGCCGCGGCCGAGCCGACGCCGCAGCCACCCACGACGCCGCCTCCGGCGACGGAGCTCCCAGTGCGGGCTGCCGCGACGACCGCGCCTGGAGCGACAACCGCCGAAGTGACCACGGGGGGCGGCGAAGCGGCCAACGCGACCGAGCCGGGGGCTGCCGCACCCGCTTTCGAAGTCATCGGGGAGCTCGAGGGCCAGGTCGAGTTCAAGCGGCAGCAAGTCGCGGCGCAGCTCGTCGAGCTGCACGATCGGGAGCAACGGTTACGCGCAGCGACGACGGAGCTCGAGCGACTCCGCGCAGAGCTCGCGACGTTGCGCACCGACCTCGATCGCAGCAAGGCCGACGCGGGGCGGCTCGAACGCGCCGTGCTCGACAAGGACCGTGCGATCGAGGCTCGCGACGCGCGAATCGCGACGCTGCAAGACGAGCTCAATCAGCGGCTCGGCGCGCTGCAAAAGCTCAACGCGATGGCTCTGTCGCTGCAAGGCGTGGACAAGACGCCGGAGCGCTCGCGAAGCGTAGAGCGCAATGTCGAAAGCGTGCCGGCGCCCGCGTTGATTTGCTTGACCGGAGAAGCTCCGAAGCGATTCGCTCTGAGCAAGAAACATGTCACCGTCGGCCGCGCCGCGCACTGCGACTTACAGGTGTTGACCCATTTCGTGAGCCGCGAGCACGCGCGCGTCTCGGTGGTCGACGACAAGGTCCTCATCGAGGACCTCGGCAGCCGCAACGGAATTTTCGTCAACTCGGTCCGGGTCGACCGACAGGAACTGCGGCACGGCGACCTCATCACGATCGGCGAAACGCAGTTTCGATTCGTGGAATCGATGGCACACTAACGCGACAACCTCATGCAAGGCACGAACTGGAAACGCGAGCTCACGATCTTCTCCGCGTTGTTCGCCGGCGGATTGTTTCTCATACCCATCGCCGTGTACGTCGTCGGCCAGCGGCTGTTCGGTGAGTACATGGGCGGCGACGTCCTGGCGCTCGCGGAGAGCATTTGGGGCGACTTTCTGACTTTGCGCCCCGCAGCCTGGGTGCTCGTGTTGGGCCCGTACCTCACCGTGCTGCTGCTGCGCGCGCTGCGACGGCTGTGGTGGCCGAAGAAGGTGTGACTACTGTCACAGAATCCGTACGCGCCCGTAGCGAGCACGGCGGCATCTGCTATCGTTTTTCGACGCGCCCCGCCGCTTGCGCGGCCAGCGCTCGCGCTGTTCCCAAGGCGAATACTGATCGATCCGCAGATGTTGCTGAAACGCTTGAAACGTTGGCTGGGCTGGGACAGCGAGTCCGGCCTGCTCGACCTTGCCGATCTCGATGGCCGGCCGCGGCCGCGGCCGCTCGTGACGAAGCCGGCAGTGCGCACGACGACGCAAGCTCGACCTGCCGAAGCGCCGCCACCGACCGAGCGACGCGCCAAGCCCGAGCGCACTCCGTTGGACGTGCTCGACAATCCCCGCCTGTCGCTCGACAAGCCGGTCGATGACGGCTTCGATCCCTACAACACCGGCGCGTTCAATCGCAGCACGTCGTGGGAAAAGATCGGCCGTCAACGCAAACGCTAGAGTCTTAGGATCGTCGAGCATCAGGCGAGCGACTGATACACGATCATCACAGCCAACGAGAGCGCCAACGCGAGCAACGCGGCACGACGCCACGGCCGTTCCTTGACCTCGGCATAGAAGCAGGCTCCCGCAGTGGTAGTCAAACAGGCAAACAGCGCGAGATTGATGACGAGCGGCGGGAGCTCGGCATCGAGACGCGGATGGTCCGGTCGGAGCACCGTGAAGACGATCGCGGTGCCCGCGAGGGCAAACGTGATGGCGGCCGCGCTGCCGAGTACGAAGCCCAGTATGGCGACTGCCGGACGCATGCTTAGGTTCGGTCTTGAGGTCTCTTCAGGTGCGTGAATGAGTTCGGTTTTCGGTCTCGCGGGCTTGATTCAGCCGAGCAAGGATCGGAAACTTAACAAAGATATCAGCAGCGTTGCCACGGACCCCTAAGGAGGAAACGTGAGGGAGCTTTTCGGCCGAGTCTGCACCAGCGCTCTGGTGGTGTTCGCCGGCTTCGCCTCGGTGGGTGCCGTCGAGCCGTTGCCACCGCTTCAAATCCAACCGAAGCACCCCGCCATCAGCACGAATGTAGCCAAGCTCATCGAGGAGCTGCACTACTCTCTGCCGCGGCTCGATAACTCCGTGTCGTCCGCGATCCTCGACCAGTACCTCGACACGCTCGACGGTAACCGCATGTACTTCACGGCCGGCGACATCGCCGCCTTCAATCGCTTGCGCTACGAGCTCGACGACCGTACCCGCACGGGCGACCTGCAACCCGTCTTCGATATCTTCAATCTGTTCCGCAGGCGCGCTGGTGAGCGCGTCGAGCACGCCGTTGCGCTGCTCGCGACCGAGCCCGATTACACGCTCCAAGAATCCTTCCAATGGGATCGTAGCGAGCTGCCGTGGCCAGTCTCCGAAGCCGATCTCAACGAAATTTGGCGCAAGAGCGTCAAGAGCGACGCCTTGCGGCTCATTCTCACGGGCGAGACTTGGGCGGAAGCCATCGAGACTCTCAAGGAACGCTACGAACGCTCGTACAAACGCATTACCCAACTGACGGCCGAGGACGTGTTCGAAATCTACATGAACGCCGTCGCCCACAACATGGACCCTCATTCGAGCTACCTCTCGCCGCGCCAGAGCGAGGAGTACCGCATTCAGATGAGCCTGTCCTACGACGGTATCGGCGCCTCATTGCAGCTCGACGGCGACTACGTCGAGGTCACGAACATCATCGCGGGCGGGCCGGCGCAGATCGACGGCCAGCTCAAGGCCCAAGACCGCATCACGGCGGTCGGTGAGGAAGGCGGCGAGCTCGTCGACGTCATCGGTTGGCGCCTCGACGACGTCGTGCAGAAGATCCGCGGGCCGGGTGGCACGCGCGTGCGCCTGCAGGTCCTGCCGGCCGGGGCGGCGCCCGGGTCGCCGGAGAAGACCATCGAGCTCGTGCGCGACAAGGTCAAGCTCGATGAGCAGCGCGCCAAGAAGAGCCTGCTCGAGATCCCGTTCAACGGCCGGAACTACCGCGTCGGCGTCATCAACGTGCCGAGCTTCTATCAAGACTTCGCCGCGCGTAGCAGCGGTGTCGACGACTACATGAGCACGTCGCGCGACGTGACCAAGCTCATCGAGGAATTCAAGGCCGAGGGTGGCATCGATGGCCTCGTCATGGACCTGCGCGCCAACGGCGGCGGTCATCTCTCGGAAGCCACCGAGCTCAGCGGGCTATTCATCGAGCGTGGCCCGATCGTGCAGCTACGCGAGACGCGCGGCACGATTCAGGAGCTCCCCGATCCGAGCCCAACCGCAGTCTACGGCGGGCCGCTGGGCGTGCTCGTCGATCGCTACAGCGCAAGCGCCTCCGAGATCTTCGCCGCAGCGATCCAGGACTACGACCGCGGCGTGATCATCGGCCAGCAGACGTTCGGCAAGGGCTCGGTGCAGAACCTCTTCCCGCTCGATCGTCTCATGCGCGGCACGGACAACGGTCAGCTCACGCTCACGATCGGCAAGTACTACCGCGTCACGGGCGAGAGCACGCAGCACCGGGGCGTCATCCCCGACATCGAGCTCCCGTCGATGGTCGATGCGGAAACGGTCGGGGAGAGCACGCGCGAAACGGCCTTGCCGTGGGATCGCATCCAACCGACACGATTCCGGCCTGCGTCGCCGTTGACCGCCGCGATCGACGACTTGCGCGCCCACCAGGTGGCGCGGGCCACGAACGACCCCGACTTCGGCTACCTCTTGAGCGACGTCGCCGCCGCCAGGGAGCTCAGCGCCCAGACGAGCGTCTCGCTGAACCGCGAAGAGCGCGTCGCCGAGACCAAGCGCATCGATGAGGGGCGCCTCGCTCGCGAGAACTCGCGCCGCACGGCGCTCGGTCTCGAGCCGCTCACGAGTATCGAGCAGCTCGACGACGTCGAGACGTCGGACGAGATCCTGCTCCACCAGGCGGCGCGCGTCGTGGCCGAGCTCGTCGAACGCACGCGCCCCACCCCCTGACGGTCAGCGCATTACGCTCAGCAGGTCCCAGTAGTCGTCGGCGACGACATTGATTCGTAGCGGCGCGTCCGTCGTACGGCGCGCCAGGTCGAGCTCGTTCGGTTGCGCGCCGGGCACGCGCGTGACGAGTTGCACGCACTCGACGCCGGGCACCGAATCCGTTTCGTTGCGGTATTTCATTTCCGTGAGCAGCAAATCGGTGCGGCGCTTGACCTGATCCGCGAACCCCTTCTGCTGCTTGAGCTCTTCGATCTTCTCGCGGATCCGCTCGACCATGCGGTCGCAATCGCGCCGCTCACCGAACTTCATGTCCGCGACTGCCCGTTGCGTCGAGGTCTTCGCGAGCGATGCGAGATCGTGCTCCGAGAAATGCACGACGAGATGCTGAGCCAGCGCGATCACGGCCACGTTGATCAGACGGCGGCTCTCGAGCGACAACCCTTCGGGCTCGGGCAGCGGCTCACCTTGGATCCTCTCGGCGAGGGCCCGCAACTCCTCGAGTTTTTCGTCGAGCATGAGGCGGCCGCTGTCGAGACCTGCGATCTGCCGCTTGAGCGCGGCGCCACGGAACAGCCTGGCGAGGGCGTTCATGTCGCGGAGCTTCTGTTCGAGGCGCGCAAGCTCGTCGGCGGCCGCCCGCCGTTTCTCGGCGAGCCCCGCCTCCTTTTCCGTGACGGCGTCGAGACGACGTTTGCGCTTGGCGATTTCGGCTTCTTGGAGCTGTGCACGCTCGCGTTTCTCGCGCTGCGTCTGCAGCTCCTTGCCGAATTGGTCGAGCCGCTGCGCACCGATGCGCCAGAGGTGGCGAAGCTGGAAATAGACCATCGCATTGGCGGCCGCGAGTGGGTTCGTCAACAGCCGCTCGAGGCCTTCGAGTTGCTCTTGGGCGCGGACAATTGCGCCCTCCTGCTCCTTGAGCTTGTCGAGCAGCTCGAATCGCTCGCGCCGCAGCGCCTTGAGCTCGCGTTTGACGTCGGCCCGGTTCCAGTAGAGCTTGAGCAGCTGCTCACTGTCGTCCGCCTGCGGGTCGCGCAAAGCGCTCAGCATCGGCCGCCTCTGATTCTGTAACACGGGGACATAGCCACGAAATATAGCCGTGCTGCGGCCGCCAAACCGTGACTCAAATCGAGGAACCGGGCCGTTCCGCGCGATTAACGGAGCGCGAGCTCAAGCCCTCGAGACTGTGACCTACTTCAAATAGGTAATCGAGCCACTTGTTGAGCAGCATGTTGAGCTGCCAGCGCCGCCCGAGCTCCGTATGGCTGTCGCGCGCCAGCTCGCGCAGCTTCGCGTGCCGCAGCGACTCCGCGCAGCTCACGGCTTCGACGAGCCTGGCGTCGTGATAGATGCGGAGCACGAGGTCCGGTTCCGGAACCACTGCGCCCCCATCCTCGGAGAGCCAATAAGTGAGACGCAGCGTGGTCGTGTAGGGCTCGCGGCGCAGAATCTCAGCGTGCAGAGCGTGGTCACGGATCGGGGCCGACACCACCGCATCAGCCGACCACTCGAGCTCCGTTCCGAGCTGACGCAGCTTGATGTAGTTGCTCTCGTACAAGCTCATGAGGCCCGTGAACGTGCCAGGCCGATATACGCACTGCGGGACGATTAGGCTGTCGACGAGCATGGTGGCTAACAGTGGCGCAAAGTCATCGGTCAGGCAACCGGGTCACCAATCGGAGCGCCGCCGTCGGCGCAGCGTCGGCGCGACGAGGCCAATGACGATACCGGCGAGGAGCACGCTGGCCCCGACGATGAACCAGTTCTGACTCGTGCGGCCGGCCAGCCGCGCGTTCTCGGCCGTGAGGACGTCGACGTCACGCTCGCGCTCGATGAGACGCTGCTGCAGGCTCGCGTTCTGATCGCGAATTTCGACGACGTTGGCGGCGGCCGTTCGCAAGTCGGCCAGCTCCTTGCTCACCGTGGCATGGCTCGTACGCGTCTGCTCGAGCTCGGTCCGCGCCGTTCCTAAGTTCGCGCCGACCTCCCTGGATTGAGCCTCGAGAGTAGCGACGCGCTCCCTGGCGGCCGCGAGGCTGCGCTCGGCCGCCGCGAGGCGATCGCGCGCGCTAGGCTCGTCCATGAGAAAACGCGTCAGGATCCAACCCTCGGTCCCTTGATCGACGACTCGGACGCGCGACCAGCCGGACTGTTGATCCTGCTCGAGGACCTGGACTTCGTTACCCGGCTCGAGCCAGCGCAGGATGGCGTGCTCCGTGCTCGCCCCGCGCCGCAACTCGAGGTTCGTACGGTCGCTCACGTAACGCATTTGTGCCTGCGCGCTGGCAGCCAGCAGCAGAAACATCAAGCCCACCCAGCGGAACTGCATCACGACCTCACGCGCATCGTCATCGGGCCGAGACTAGCCCATGCCGGCCGCGATGGAAACCTTGGGCTCCCAATTTCCCGGACGCAGTTCACAAGCTCAGCGCTTGAACAGATGCTCTCGGTAGAACCGCAGCTCGCGAATGGAGTCATGAATGTCGGCCAACGCCAGGTGCACGGATTTTTTCTCGAAGCGGTTACCGACCTCGGGCAACCACAGCTTCGCGAGTATCTTGAGCGTCGAGACGTCGAGATTGCGGTAGTGGAAGAACGCGGCGAGCTCGGGCATGTACCTCACGAGGAAACGCCGGTCCTGACAGATGCTGTTGCCGCAGATCGGCGACGCGCCCTGGTCGACGTGCTGCCGCAGGAACTCGAGCGTGAGCCGCTGTGCTTCGAGCTCCGTTACGGCGCTCGCCCGCACGCGCTCCGTGAGGCCGGAGCTCGCATGCTGGCGCGTGTTCCATTCGTCCATCGAGGTCAACACGTCTTCTGCCTGGTGGACCGCGACCACGGGTCCTTCGGCGAGAACAGTCAGCTCTTTGTCCGTGACGACCGTTGCGATCTCGATGATGCGATTGACGTCGGGGTCGAGGCCCGTCATCTCGAGATCGATCCAAATCAAATTCTCTTTGCGACTCACGCGATCACCCGCGACGTAATGCCCGTCACCCGAGAGCGCCCTTGAGCTGCCGCCCGCCGAGCACGTGGAGATGGGCGTGAAACACGACCTGACCGCCTTCACGGTTGACGTTCATGGCGACGCGGTATCCCGGGAGCCCTTGGTCGGCCGCGAGCCGCTGAGCCGTCAGGAGCAGATGCCCCATGAGCTCGGCCTGCGCGGCCGAGAAGTCGTTGAGCGTGGCCACGTGGATTTTCGGAATGACGAGCCCATGAAACGGCGCCTGGGGATGAATGTCCTTGAACGCGAGCACAGTATCGTCCTCGTAGAGCCTGTCGGCCGGCAACTGGCCCGCAACGATCTTGCAGAACAAGCAGGCCGGGTCCGCTTTCGTCATGAACCTTCTCCTTCTTCCCCTGCTGAGTCCATTGCGCGACGGCCGCTGAGCGCGCGCGCGAGCGTGCCACCGTCGATGTACTCGAGCTCGCCGCCGACCGGAATACCATAGGCGATCCGGCTCGCGCGCAGGCCGTGCTTGCGTGCCAATGCCGCGAGAAGATGCGCCGTCGCGTCTCCCTCGATCGTGACGCTCGTCGCGAGCACGACCTCGGTGAATTTTTCCGCGACGAACCGCTGCTCGAGCAGCTCCAGGCCAAGCTCCGCGGGGCCTATGCCGTCGATCGGCGAGAGGTGCCCCATGAGCACGAAGTATTCGCCGCGATACGCGCCCGATTGCTCGATCGCGAGCAGGTCCGCGGGCGTTTCGACGACGCAGAGCTGCGTGCGGTCGCGCCTGTCGCTGCCGCAGAATCGGCACACGCGCTCCTCGGTGAGCATTCGGCACCGCTCGCAATTGCGAATGGACTTCACGGCACGCTCGAGCGTTGCTGCCAAGCGACCGCCACCCTCACGATCTTTGTCGAGCAAATGAAACGCCATGCGCTGTGCCGTTTTCACTCCGACGCCGGGCAGGCATTGGAACGCCTCGATGAGCTGGCTCAGCAATGGCGAGTAGACGTCGGGCACGTGGTTAAAAGGGCAGCTTGAGTCCCGCCGGCAACCCCAAACCGCCGGCGACCGAGGACAGCTTCTGTTGAACCGTCTGCTCCACTTTGCGATTCGCGTCGTTGAAGGCCGCTGCGACGAGGTCCTCGAGCATTTCCCTGTCGCCACGCAGGAGAGAGTCTTCGATCGTGACGCGGCGAACATCGTGCTTGCACGTCACGACGACCTTGACCATACCGCCGCCCGCTGCCCCTTCGACCTCGATCGATGCGAGCTCGTCCTGCGCCTTCTGCATGTTGGCTTGCATCTCTTGCGCTTGCCGCATCAGCTGGCTCAAGCCCTTCATAACGCACCCCTCAGTTCCATGGTGTCTCGATCCTCACTTGCTCGAGCGAATGCTATCCGGCTCGACCGTGGCGTCGAACGCGGCCTGCACGGCCCTGACGTTCGGATCTGCCTCGATCGTCTCACGCGCTTCCCGCACGCGCGCGCTCTCATTCGTTCGGCGAATTTCCGCGGGCGTCGGTCTGCCGGGCTTGCCGACTGTGATCGTGACCTTGAGATCGCGACCGTGCTGCTCGCGCAGCGCCGCTTCGAGGCGCGTGCGCAACTGCTGCGTGTTGAGGTGTTCCTTCTCCGCGGGCACGACGAGCTGCCACGCACCGCCCGCGTTCGCTGCCAAATCGCAGCTATCGGCCAATTGTCGCGCCGGGCCGCGCAGGTCGAGCGCCTGCAAAATGCCCGCCCAATCGCTCGGCGCGGCCGAGGTGGCCTGACTCG
>DATFFV010000602.1:0-3781 GCA_035249885.1 Gammaproteobacteria bacterium
GAAGCCGTCCATGATCAGCGAGGCGAGGCAGAGCGCGAACACGCGGACCTGCAGCGGGCCGATCCGGCAGTTGTCCATGAGCTCGGTGAGGTTGATCTGTCCGGCTGCGACGCCAGCGGTCGTCATTGTTACTCCCCCTCAGAAGGCTCGCTCACTATACACGGGGCCTTCGGGCAGCGGACAACGGGGATCTTAGGCCGGGAAGAAGTCGATCGGCTTGGTCGTCGTGATGGCCTCGATGTCGTCGCGAGCTTCGAATTGGAATTGCAGCACGCGTTGGACGAGCGCCCGCTCGAGCTCCGCATCGCCGAGCTCCGAGGACACGACTTCGCAGAACGTCACGCGGCCGTCGGGAGCGATCGTGAGTCGCAACACGACCTTGCCCTGGAGCGCGGGATTCTCGCGCAGCGCGCGATTGTAGAGCGTGAAAATTCGGCCCTTGTTGGCGTCGAACACGCGCTCGATCTCCTCGCGGCTGCGCGACCCTTTCGCGCTGTCGCCCGAACGGTCCACGGCACCCCCCGCGGGACCGAAACCGATGCCCTCGACGGGGCTCGCGACGACGGTCGTCGTGCGGTCGCCCAAGCCGCCACCGCCCGTGTTGCGGCTCAACGCCGCCGTGTTGATGCCGCCGCTCGCGGCGCCGACGCGCGAAGTAATCAGCGAGCGCTCGTTGACGGCCGGTGCATCGCCCGGACCCGCGGTGCCCGTGCGCTCGAGTCGGTCCGCGGCGGCATCGGCATTCGTGCGCAGCGCCGAAAGTTGCGACGCAAACTGGAGGACGCCGGCCGTGCGTGCGCGCTCGCGCGCTTGCACGGTCCTATCGACGGGGACTGGCGGCGGCTCGTTCACGACGACGGGGTCGGGCTCCGGCTCCACACGGCGCTGCTCGACGACGGGCTCGGGCTCGACGACCGGCGCCGGCACGGGCTCCTCGCGGACGACGGGCGGCGGCGGAGGCGGCGGCGTTTGGCGCTCGGCCACGAGGCGCGCGAGGCGCCTGGGAATCTCCTGCACCTCGGTCGCGCTCGGCTCCGGCACGGGCAGGAACGAAATGACGAGCGACAGGACAGCGAGCGCGACGAGCGAGATCCTGAGGAACTTGCGCAGCCGCGCCTGTTCCTCCTCGCCCGTCGTCCAGGGCAGGTCGTAGACTCGATGCAGAGCTACCGTCGCTGCAGCCATCGATCAGAACCTCAACCGCCGGCCGCGGCTACTCGGAGCCCGGCCGAGTTCTCGGCTTTCTGCAAGACCGCGAGCGACAAGCGCCCGTAATCGGCAGCCGTGCAAGTGGCCATGATTTTTTTGAGGAGACGATACGGAATTTCCCGGTCGCCCATGATCGTGACCTCGCGCTCGGCGATGGCATCGTCGCCGTCGGCGGCGAGGATCGCGGGGCCCGCTTGATCTTCGAGTGCGGCTTTGAGCTCGGGGATGATCAGCGCGTCGGACGCGTTGACCCTCGCGAGCTCGGCGACCGGCCGGCCCTGCACGAGCACCTGCGTGTCGGTCAGCAACACCACGACGGACTCGCGAGGCTTCTCCTCGGCCGTCGAGTCCGGCAGCAAAATGTCTTTGGCGTTCGGCAGAACCTCGACCTCGTTCGAGTTCACGAGCAGGAAGAACACGAGAATCGTGAAGATGTCCATCATGGACACGAGGTTGATCGCCCCGCCCTTGTGGCGCTTGTGGTGCCGCTCCATGCGTGCGGCGCGACCCATGAATTTCATCGTCGGCGCCTCAGTTCGACATCGGCGCATCGCCGATCGATACTTCAGGGAACAAATCGTATTTGATGAGGCGGTTATCCGCCGGATCGCGGCTCTCGGCGATCCGCACACGGTCCATGACGGCGACGAGCAGCTCATACGAGACGTCGGGCTCGAGCAGCAGCGTGGCGTCGGTCTTGTCGGGGAACTGCTCCTTGATGCGCGCGAGATACGCGGACAGCTCGTCGAGGCGGTAGTCTTCGCCCGTCTTGTCGATGCGATTCAGGGCGCCGGTAGCGCGATCACCGACCTCTATCCCTGAGTCGCGCACCGTGATCTCGAGCTCAAGCTGCGGCGGCTCGTCGACCACGGCTTGTGATTGGCCTGCCGGCAGATTGAGCTCGAGAATCGCGAGCTTCGAGAACACGGCCGTGATGAGCAGGAACGGTGTCAACACCACCATGAGATTCATGAAGGCGGTGATGTTGAGCTCCTGCACTTCCTTGCGGCGCCGTCGATGCGCGCTAAGTTTGCTCACGGATCCGCTCCTCGTGGCGGGCAGCGAAGGCTTAAGGGGCAGCCTTGTGCTTCGGCGAGCCGGCGGCCGGGGCCGGCTGCGGCTCGCCCGAGCGCTCGGTGATCGTATTCAAGAATTTGACCGACGCCATCTCGAGGCTGTCGATGATCTCCGTGGTCTTGGTCTGCAGCAGCGTGTGCACGAGCAGCAGCGGAATCGCGACGATGAGGCCGAACGCCGTCGTGTTCATCGCGACGGAGATGCTCGCCGAGAGCAAGTCCGCCTTCTCCGCCGGGTTAGCCGTCGAGACGGCCGTGAATGCGCTGATGAGGCCGACGATCGTGCCGAGGAGGCCGAGCAGCGTGGCGATATTGGCGAACGTCGCGAGGTAGTGTGTGCGCTTTTCCAAGCGCGGCATGACCTCCATGAGGCTCTCTTCCATCGCCTGCTCGACGTCCTCGCGGCGGCGCGCGGAGCGCACACGGTTCAGGCCGTAGGTCATGATTTGCCCGATGGCCGCGCCCGACTTACTCGTCACCTGCACGGCACCCGCGAGATTGCCCGCCTTCAAGTACGGCGTGACGGCATTCCACAGCGCCTTGTTCTTGGCGGTGGTGAACGTGAGATAGAGCCAGCGTTCGAGGGCGATCGCGATGCCGAGCGCCAGCACGATCGCGATCGGGTACATGAACAGGCCACCCTGCTGAAAGAACTTGACGGTGGTGGTGTAGACGTCCATCGAACTCACTCCTCTGCGCCTGCGCCGTGCAGGCTCTCGTAATAGCTCAAGTGCCGCTCGAAGACCTCGGGATCGACCGGGGCCAGCACTTCGTCGAGCAGCGTGTTGACGGGCCGCCCTACCAAGTCGCCGAGATCCGACCTCTTCCAAGGCACGATATAAAGCACCTTAGGCAATTCCGCGTTACCGGTAATTGACGTGGTTCCCAGATCGAGTGTGTCCATGACGCGGCTGGCCGGCGCCGCGCCCCGCGGCGACGGGACAGGAGCTGCCCGTGCGGGCTCCGTTACGGGCGGCACCAACGGCTCGGTCACGGCCGGCACCGGCGGTGCGGCCGCCGGCGCGGGGCTCGCAATGGCGACTCGCGTGGCGCCGACGTCGACGGCCGGCTCGAGATCCTCGACATCGGCAAGCGGCGCGCGCCGTCTTTCACGCGCCGGCTCGTCGGCCGATTGAGCGTACGAAGCGGACGCTGCGAGCAGCACCACGACCGCGAGCAATGCCTTCATGGAGCGGTCTCCTGCGCGACGCTTGCCGCGCCGGCGTTGCCGGCGCGACGTCGCAAATCGATGATCCAGCGGCCCACTATTTCGTTGGGCTCGGCGAGCGATCCCTGATAGAGCTCGTAGTGCTCGAGCGCTTCGGCCGTGCGCCGCAGATACACGTCGAGCAGCACGCCCAAGTTGTAATGCGCGAGTGCGTGATCGGGCTCGGCGCTGAGCGCACGGCGGTAGGCAGCTTCGGCCTCGGCGAACTTGCCCTGCTCGCGCAGCAGGATACCGAGCTCAATGTTCGCGGCTGCGTGGCCGGGCTCTA
>DATFFV010000603.1:0-12291 GCA_035249885.1 Gammaproteobacteria bacterium
CGAGGCGGGCATCGCAGAGGGCGTCGGCATCAAGCAGCCGCTGCGCGTGATCATCGACGCGAAACTCAAGACGCCGCCCGCCGCGAAGACGCTGACGCTGCCCGGCGAGGTGCTCGTGCTCACGACGCGCTCGCTCGAGGATATGAGGGCAACGGCGCTGCGCCGGGCCGGGGCAACTGTCGAGCAAGTCGCCGGCGACGCCGAGCACTGCGATCTTGGCGCCGTGCTCGAGCGGCTCGGCGCGCACGAAATCAACGACGTCTTGATCGAGGCGGGCGCCGGGTTGAACGGCGCGTTGCTCCAGGCCGGGCTCATCGACGAACTCATTATTTATATGGCGCCGCGCCTGCTCGGCGACTCGGCGCGGGGCATGTTCAGCGTGCCGGCGCTCGAGTCGCTCGGGGCCGGCTGGAGCCTCGAGCTCGACGACTGCCGCAGGGTCGGCCCCGACTTGCGCCTCACGGCGCGCGTCAGTAGGGTGGCCGCCTCTTGAGGGAAGGGAGCAACCGGTGTTCTCGGGATTGGTGAAAGGAACCGGCCGCATCGCGGCACGCACGGAGCACGGCGCGGACCAGCGGTTCGCGATCGAGCTCGAGGCCTCGAGCGTTGCGCCGCTCGCCGTCGGCGGCAGCATCGCCGTCAACGGCGTGTGCCTCACGGCCGTGACCGCGACGGCCACCGGTTTCAGCGCCGACGTCTCCGCCGAGACGCTCGCGGTGACGACGCTCGGCCGCCTCGCCTTGGGAAGGCGCGTCAACCTCGAGCCGCCGCTCAAGGCCGGCGACCCGCTCGACGGCCACCTCGTCACGGGGCACGTCGACGGTGTCGGCGAGGTCGTGTCCGCGACGCCGGCCGGACGCGGGAAGTGCGTCGTCGTCGCCGTGCCGAGCGCGCTCGCGCGCTATGTCGCGACCAAAGGCTCGGTCGCCGTGGACGGCGTGAGCCTCACCGTCAACGCCGTGCGCGGCGCGGAATTTACGGTCAACATCATTCCGCACACCTTGGCCCAAACCGTGATCGGCGAGTACGAGCGGGGCACGGCTGTTAATATCGAGGTCGACTTGCTTGCCCGTTATCTCGAGCGGCTGCTCGCGGAGCCCGCCGGGAGCGGCATCGACCGCGAATACTTGAGGAAACATGGGTACGCACGCGACCACCGATAGCGCCTGGGATAGCACCCGGTCCGGCCTCGACGGCACCGACACGATCGTCGCTGCGATCCGCGCCGGCGAGATGGTCGTGATCCTCGACGACGAGGAACGCGAGAACGAGGGCGACCTCGTCATGGCCGCGAGCAAGGTCCGAGCCGAGGACGTCAACTTCATGGCGAAGTACGGTCGCGGCCTCATCTGCTTGACGCTCACGCGCGAGCGCTGCGAGCAGCTGCGGCTGCCGCTCATGGTGAGCCACACCGACCTCAAGCAGACGACGAATTTCACGGTCTCGATCGAGGCGGCCGAAGGCGTGACGACCGGCATCTCGGCGCACGATCGCGCGCGCACGATTCTCGCGGCTGTCGCGACGGGGGCGCAGCCGAGCGACCTGCGCCAGCCGGGCCACATCTTTCCGCTCATGGCGCAACCCGGCGGCGTCCTCACGCGCGCCGGCCATACCGAGGCTGGCTGCGACCTCGCGCGCCTTGCGGGCCTCGAGCCCGCGGCCGTCATCGTCGAGATCTTGAACGACGACGGCGCGATGGCACGGCGCGACGACCTCATCAAGTTCGCACGCCGCCATGCCTTGAAGATCGGCACGATCGCCGACCTCATCGAGTACCGGTTGCGCACCGAGGAGTCCGTCGAGATCATCGGCGAGCGTGCCGTCGAGACCGAGCTCGGCGAGTTCCGTCTCGTCTGTTTCGAGGACCACGTCAACCGCGCCGTGCACCTCGCCCTCGTGCGCGGCACCGTCGACGGCAAAGAGCCCACGCTCGTGCGTGTGCATCGCCAAGACACCTTGAGCGACGTGCTCGGGCTTCACGACGTGGCGCTGCACCGGCCGCTGCGCGATGCGCTCGCGCTCATCGCGGCGGAAGGGCGCGGTGTCGCCGTCATCTTGCGGCCCGAGGAATCGGCGCGCGACCTGATGCACGCCGTGCAGGCGCTCGGTCGCAGCAAGGGCCCCGAGCTCGGCGCCCGGCGCGAGCGGCGCATGGATTTCCGCACGTTCGGCGTCGGGGCGCAGATCTTGCGCGCGCTCGGCGTGCGTCGCATGCGCATCATCGGCGCTCCGAAGCACATGCACGCGCTGTCGGGTTTCGGTCTCGAGGTGGTGGAATACGTCACGGACGCGGCGGACCGGGAAGACGCGCATGGATGAACGCATCAAGACGATCGAGGGCGACTTCAACGCTCGCGGGCTGCGCTTCGGCATCGTCGCGTCGCGGTTCAACGACTTCATCGTCGATCGATTGCTCGATGCGGCCGTGTCCACGCTCTTGAAGCACGGCGTCGCGGCCGGAGACATCGAGGTCGTGCGCGTGCCCGGCGCCTTCGAGACGCCGCTCGCGATCAAGAAGCTCGCCGCGAGCCGCCGCTATCAGGCGCTCATTGCGCTTGGCTGCGTCATCCGCGGCGCGACACCGCACTTCGACTACGTCGCGGGTGAGGCCACGCGCGGCGTCGCGCACGTGGCCTTGACCGAGGAGATACCCATTGGGCTTGGTATCCTGACCGTCGATTCGATCGAGCAAGCCATCGAGCGTGCCGGTGCGAAGGGTGGCAACAAAGGAGCCGACGCCGCGCTCGCGGCCATCCAGATGGCCACTGTGCTCAAACAGTTGGGGCAATAGCCCTTGGCGCGCGATAGCGGCACGCGCGCGCGTCACTTGGCCCGCGAGCTGCTCGTCAAAGCGCTCTATCAATGGCAGATCGCCGGGCACGCGGCGACGGAGATCATCGATCAGTTCGGTGCGCTGCCCGACTACGAACGCTGCGACCGCGACTTCTTCATCGAGCTGCTGCCCATGATCGTCGCCGACGCCGCGGCGCTCGACGTGGTGATCGCCCGTCTGGCCACGCGCGGCGTCGACCAGCTCGACGCCGTCGGGCGCGCGATCCTGTTGCTCGGCCTCGCGGAGCTCAAGTTTCGCGACGACGTTCCCACGAAGGTCGTCATCAACGAAGGCGTCGAGCTCGCGAAGCGCTACGGAACCGTCGACAGCTTCAAGTTCGTCAACGCCGTGCTCGACAAGTCGGCGCGCGAGCTCAGGCGTGCGGCCTCGGGTGGCGCGGCATGATGGGCGAGTTCGAGATCATTTCGCGCTACTTCACGCGCGCGAGCAGCGACCGCGACGTCGTGCTCGGTGTGGGCGACGATGCCGCAGTGGTCGCCGTCGACGGGTTGTTGGCCGTGACCGTCGACACGTTGATTCCCGGCGTGCACTACCCCGACGGCATGGCGCCGCACTTGGCCGGCTACCGCCTCTTGGCGGTCAATTTGAGCGACCTTGCGGCGATGGGGGCGCGGCCGCGCTGGTGCACTTTGGCATTGACGCTGCCCGCGCCCGACGAGCTCTGGCTCGACGGCTTTAGCCGTGGGTTGTTCGATCTCGCCGAGCGCTTCGGCGTGAGCCTCGTCGGCGGCAATCTCGCGCGCGGGCCGCTGAATCTCACGCTTACGCTCATGGGCAACGTGGAGCGTGCGCACATGCTCACGCGCGCCGGCGGGCACGTCGGCGACGACGTCTACGTGACGGGCACGCTCGGCGATAGCTCGGCCGGCATCATGCTGATTACGGAGCGGTCGCCGGCGCCCGAAGGCTCGGCGGCCGCGGCGCTCAAGGAGCGTTTCTACCGGCCGGTGCCGCGCGTCGGCGCCGGTCGTGCGCTCGGCCCGCTCGCCACGGCCGCTGTCGACGTCTCGGACGGCCTCTTGGCCGACCTCGGCCATCTGTGCCGTGCGAGCGGCTGCGGCGCGACGCTCGATGTCGAGCGCGTGCCGTTGTCGGCCGAGCTCTTGTCGTTGTTCCCGCCGCAAGAGGCGCTCGCGCACGCGCTCGGCGGTGGCGAAGACTACGAGCTCTGCTTCATGGCGCCGCCGTCGCGAGCCGAGGAAATCGAAGCTGCGCTCGAGGCCGCGGGCACGCCCGTGCGCCGCATCGGCCAGCTCGTGGCGGGCCAAAGCGTGGTGTGCCGTCGCGACGGCGAGCCGTACACGCCAGGCGTGCACGGCTACCGCCATTTCTGAGCCGTGGAGTCTCTTCGCCCACTGCGCGATCCCGTCCACTTCGTGGCGTTCGGTTTCGGCTCAGGGTTGGCGCCGCGCGCGCCCGGCACGGCCGGCAGTCTCCTGGGGTTGGTCGCAGCGTGGTGGCTCGTCGAGTTGCCGCTCGTCGCGCGCTTCGGTCTGGTCGCGGGCGTGATTGCGCTCGGCATCTTCGTGTGCGGCGAGAGTGCACGGCGGCTTGGGCGTCACGACGATCAGCGCATCGTGTTCGACGAAATCGCCGGCGTGCTGCTCACGGCCGCGATCGTTGCGGAAAACACCTTAGTCACGCTCGCGCTAGCCTTTGTATTCTTTAGATTTTTCGACATCGTTAAGCCCTGGCCGATCCGCGATGTGGATCACAGATTGGGTGGCGGGCTCGGAATTATGCTTGACGACCTGATCGCCGCGCTCTACGCGGCGGCGTGTGTCGCAACCATCCGAGCTTTGCTACCAACCATCTAGCTTCCATGGGTCAGGCCAACGCCCCAGCAGCCGCCGAAAAGCGCGGCACCCGCGACGTGCCGGAACGCATCGGCAAATACGTCGTCATCAACGAGGTCGGCCAGGGCAGCACGGGGCGCGTGTTCCTTTCGCACGACCCGTACTACGGCCGCGACGTCGCCATCAAGCTCTACAACATCGACAGCGAGGAAGACGAGCAGAAGGCGCGCGTCACGCGCAAGATGTTCTTCAACGAAGCGCAGATGATGGGGCGCCTCCAGCACCCGAACATCCTGCCGATCTACGATGCGGGCGAAGAGAACGGCTGCTACTACGTCGTGACCGAGCACGTGCACGGCGCGCGCACGCTCAACGCCTACTGCCGGCCGGACAACCTGCTGCGTATCGACGACGTCGTCGAGATCGTCTTCAAGTGCGCGAAGGCGCTGCATTATGCCCACGGCCGCGGGGTGATTCATCGGGACATCAAGCCGAGCAACATCATGCTCACGCTCGACAACGACGTGCGCATCATCGATTTCGGCATTGCGATCATCAAGGACTCCAGCGTCTCCCGCATCGAGGGTATCGCGGGCAGCCCGAGCTACATGTCGCCCGAGCAAGTGCAGTCGGCCGAGATCGGGCCAAAATCGGACATCTACTCGCTCGGCGCGGTCATGTACGAGCTGCTCACCGGCTACAGGCCGTTCCGCGCGAATAGCTTGAGCAAGCTGCTGCATCAGATCGTGTACGCCACGCCGCCGCCGATTCATACGCTGCGCGAGGGCATTCCCGAGGACATCGAGAACGTCGTCACGACGGCGCTGCTCAAGGAGCCGGACAAGCGGTTCGCGAGCGCGATCGAGTTTGCGGGTTCCTTGACGAAGCTGCACCAGCAGCTCCGCAGCCAATACGACCGTCTCGATCGGCAGGAGCAGTTCGATCTGCTGCGCAAGCTGCGCTTTTTCCACGACTTCTCGCACGCCGAGATCTGGGAAGTGCTGCGCGCGAGCGAGTGGTGCACCTATCAAGCCGACGACGAGATCATCCGCGAGGGCGAGCTCGACGATCGGTTCTACATCATCGTCAATGGCTCGGTCAGCGTGGAGTCGGGGCGCCGGCAAACGGGCGTGCTCGGCGACGGCGATTGTTTCGGCGAGGCGAGCTATGTCCGCGGCGCGCGGCGCACGGCCACGATCAAGGCGACCGGGCCGCTGACGCTCGTGCGCGTGAGCTCGACGCTGCTCGAGCAAGCCTCGTCGGCCTGCCAGCTGCGCTTCAACAAGGTATTCCTGCGCTCGCTCATCGAGCGCCTGCAAGGCATCGCGGCCCCGGCGACCCCCTAAAAGGTGCCGGTGTTACGGTTGCGGTTCAACCGAAGTGCCGGTGTTTCGGTTCAACCGAAACCGTAACACCGGCACCTTCACTCTTTTACTCTTCGGTCGACGGCGCGAACGGGCTCGGTTCCGCCGAGGCCGTCTTCTTCAGCAGGATCTCGACTTTCTGCTCGGCTTCCTGCAGTGCCGCCTGACACGCGCGCGTGAGCTTGACGCCGCGCTCGAACTCCTTGAGCGCCTGTTCCAGGGGCAGGTCGCCGGCCTCGAGCCGCGTCACGAGAGCCTCGAGCTCCTCGAGCGTCTTTTCGAGCCCGCCCAAGTCCGTCTTGTCCGTCGTAGCCATGAGGTCGATTGCTGCTCCGCGAGGCGGCCACGGTACAGGCGTTGGCCCGTGAGGGTCAAACCGCCCGTTGACAACATTTCGTCGTCCAGAATAGATTGACCGGAAGCCCCTAGACAAAGTCTAAGAGCCTCCGCGCCGGATTCGGCGCCCGTTCGTTAGCCCGTTTGGAGACCACCATGAAGCTCAAAGGCACCAAGACCGAGCAGAACTTGAAGGACGCGTTCGCCGGCGAGTCGCAGGCCAACCGCCGGTACCTGTACTTCGCTCAGAAGGCCGACGTGGAGGGTTACAACGACGTCGCCACCGTGTTCCGCTCGACCGCCGAAGGCGAGACGGGTCACGCGCACGGCCACCTCGAGTATCTCGAGGCCGTCGGCGACCCGGCCACGGGTCTGCCGATCGGCGAGACCGGCTTGAACTTGAAGGCCGCGATCGCCGGCGAGACCCACGAGTACACGGACATGTATCCCGGCATGGCCAAAGCCGCGCGCGGCGAGGGTTTGGAGGAAATCGCCGACTGGTTCGAGACGCTCGCCAAAGCCGAGCGCTCGCACGCGAATCGCTTCCAGAAAGCGCTCGACACGCTCGGTAAGTAACGGAAGCGTCGATTCGTTCGCAGCGCGTCGCCCCGGGCACAGCTTCCCGGGCGGCGCGCGGCGAGGCCCCGCACGGTGACCGACTTGAAACCGCCGCGCCGCGAAGGCAGCCTCGAGGCGCCGACGCGTCACGTGATCGACTGGCGCTCGGCGCAATTCACGGATGCGACCGCGCTCGACACCGAGCTCGCGCGCGTCTTCGATATCTGTCACGGCTGCCGCCGTTGCTTCAGCCTCTGCCACTCGTTCCCGACGCTGTTCGACGCCGTCGACGCGACCGCGAGCGGCGAGCTCCACGACGTGCCCAAAGAAGCGTACTGGCAGGTCGTCGAGCACTGTTATCTCTGCGACATGTGCTACATGACGAAGTGTCCCTACGTGCCGCCGCACGAGTGGAACGTGGACTTTCCGCACTTGATGCTGCGCGCCAAATACAAGGCCTTCACGGATGGGAAGCCCACGCTGCGCGACAAGATCCTGAGCGCGACCGACGCCGTGGGCACGCTGGCCGGCATCCCCGTCGTGGCCGAGGTCGTCAACGCCGTCAACGCGTCGAGCCTCGGGCGCAAGGTGCTCGAGATGACGCTCGGCGTCGACACCGAGGCGCCCGTGCCGAAGTATCACGGCAAGAGCGCGCGGTCACGGCTCAAGGATCGTATCGGCAAGGCCGCCGAGCCGAAGCCCGCCGGCGACACGCAGGGGCGGATCGCGGTGTTCGCGACCTGCTACGGCAACCGCAATCACCCTGGCCTCGTCGAGGACCTCGTGGCCGTGCTCGAGCACAACGACATCGGCGTGGCATTGCTCGGCGCCGAGCGCTGCTGCGGCATGCCGAAGCTCGAGCTCGGCGATCTTAAGTCGATCGAGCGCCTCAAAAACGCCAACATCGACGAGCTCGACCGCTACGCGCGCGAGGGCTGGGATCTCACGGCCGTCGTGCCGTCGTGCGTGCTCATGTTCAAGCAGGAGCTGCCGCTGCTCTTCCCCGACGACGAGCGCGTGCAGCGCGTCGCGCAGGCGTTCTTCGACCCGTTCGAGTACCTCATGCTGCGGCACCGCGAAGGGCTCCTGAAAACCGACTTCGCCGCGAGCCTCGGCAAGGTCAGCTACCAGGTGCCGTGCCACCTGCGCGTGCAGAACATCGGGCTCAAAACGCGCGACGTGCTCGAGCTCGTGCCCGATACCACGGTGCAGGCCATCGAGCGCTGCTCGGGCCACGACGGCACCTACGGCGTCAAGAAGGAGTACGCCGCGGTGTCGCGCAAGATCGCGCGCCCCGTCGCGCGGCAGGTCGACGGCGCGGCCGCGCAGCACTTCACGAGCGACTGCCCCATGGCCGCGGAGCAGATCGCGACCGTGGCCGAATCCGAGGTCGCGCCCACGCATCCGATCGAGCTGCTGCGCCGCGCCTACGGTATCTGACCATGAACAAGCTCACCGTCGCCGACCTCCTGTCGCTCGAGCAGTACCACAAGGAGCGCCCGCGGCTGCGCGCCGAGGTGCTCGAGCACAAACGCCACCGCCAGGCGCCGCTCGGCCCGAATGTCACGCTGTACTTCGAGGACTGGCTCACGATGCGCTATCAGGTGCAGGAGATGCTGCGCGCCGAGCGCATCTTCGAGACGGAGGCCGTCGCCGAGGAGCTTGCGGCCTACAACCCGCTGATCCCCGACGGCACGAATCTCAAAGCGACGATGATGATCGAGTATCCCGACGTCGCCGAGCGGCGCGCGGCGCTCGAGCTCCTCCGCGGTGTCGAGAACAGCGTGTATCTCGAGGTCGGCACGCTGGGCCGCGTGTTCGCCTATGCCGACGAGGATCTTGCGCGCAGCGACGCGACCAAGACTTCGGCCGTGCATTTCCTGCGCTTCGAGCTCGACGCCGCCATGCGCGCCGCGCTCAAGCGCGGCGCACCCTTGAAGCTCGGCGTCGATCACGAGCACTATCGCCACGAGCTCGACGCGTCGAAGGAGCTGCGCGCGTCGCTGGCCGCCGACTTGGGCTGAAGGTGGGCCAGCGGGCTACCCAACCCGTAACCTTGATCCCGCTTTCGGCGTCTTAGTATCGATATGGCCACGACGAACGCCCGTTGCACGCGACGCCTCAGGGCACCTTCCCTGGCGGCCGTTACGCTCGTCCTGTCCGGTATCGCAAACGCACAGGACAACGCCACGCCGGCAGCTTCGACGTCCCAGGCCGTCGCGCCAACCACCGCACGCGTCTTCACGCTGACGGATTTCGAACGCTTCGCTCCCCGCAACGCGCTCGACATGCTGAACCGCCTGCCCGGCTTTTCAGTCCAGCGCCCGGATGAGGACCAGGGCCGAGGATTCGGCCAGGCCGGCACCAACGTGCTGATCAATGGCCAGCGGCTGTCGAGCAAGTCCCAGGACATCTTCGACCAGCTGCAGCGGATCACCGTGGACAGCGTCGAGCGAATTGAAATCGTCGACGGCGCCACACTGGACTTGCCGGGTCTGTCCGGCCAGGTGGCCAACGTCATCACCCGTTCGGGCGGTATCAGCGGACGCTATGAGTGGCGCACCGTCCACCGGCCGAAATATGCCGACCCCTCCTGGTGGGGCGGCGATCTGTCCGTAAGCGGCTCGACAGCCAGCATCGAATGGAATGCCGCGTATACGCATGGAACCGGGCGCGGCGGCGCCGGCGGCATGGGCGTGCTCACCGACGACGTCGGCGACATCACCGAGTTGCGCGACGTGCGCATCAAGTTCAACGGGGAGTTCCCGCGCCTGTCCGGCAGCATGAAATGGACCGGTGACAAGGGCACGGTCGCCAACCTCAACGTGCAGTACAACCGCAACAAAAACGATTCCACCAATGACGAGGATCGAAACCCGCTCACCGGTGTCGGCTCATTCCGAGATTTCGACAACCACGGGCGCGGCTCGGGATACGAGATCGGCGGCGACATCGAGTTCGGCCTGGGACCGGGGAAGCTGAAGGTCATCGCGTTGGAGCGGAGCAACCGCAACGACTTCGGCCAGATTTCACGGGTGATCTTCGACGACAACTCGCCAACCACGGGCAGCCGTTTCCTCGGAGCATCGGAAACCGGCGAGCGCATTGCGCGCGGCGAGTACCGCTGGGACAGGTGGGGCGGTAATTTGCAGGTCGATCTCGAGGCGGCCTACAACAAGCTCGATCAGACGTCGCAGCTGTTCAATCTCGATCCGGCCGGCAGTTTCGCGGAAATTCCGCTGCCGAACAGCAGCGGCCGCGTGCAGGAAGACCGCTACGAAATGATCCTGTCCTACGGCCGCACGCTGGCCAACGGACTGGCTCTGCGGGTGGGCGCCGGCACGGAGAATTCGACGCTGGAACAGACGGGCCCGGGCGGCCTGACGCGAGAATTCTGGCGTCCCAAGGGCACTTTGTCCCTGGCGTGGACCGCGCGGGAAAACCTGAATGTGTCCGTGAACCTCGAGCGCCGCGTGGGCCAGTTGACCTTCGGGGACTTCCTCGCCAGCGTGTCACTGGCCCTCGGCAACGCTAACGCCGGCAACGTGGAGCTCAAGCCTACCCTGACCACGGAATCCAACGTGCAGCTCGAGAAAAGCTGGGGTGACTGGGGGTCCAGCAATCTGCGCGTCTACCGACGCTGGCTCGACGACTACATCGACATCATTCCGATTCCCGGGGGCGGTGAATCGAGCGGCAACATCTCGGAAGCGAACCTCTACGGCTTCAACTTGAGCAGCACGGTCAACCTCGATCCCGCCGGCTGGGAAGGCGTCCGGTTGGACCTGAACTTGACCGTGGAGGACAGCAGCGTCGCCGATCCCCTGACGGGTGCGAAACGTTCTTTCAGCAATCACTACGACCGGGAGGCGAACATCAACCTGCGCCACGACGTCCCCGGGACTGACTGGGCCTGGGGCATTGGCGCACAGTACAACCATGTACAGCCGTCGTACCGCCTGTCCCAGGTCGCCGTCGAGTACGAGGGTCCCACCTACACGGTCGGCTTCGTCGAACGCAAGAATTTCCACGGTCTGACGATGAACATCCAGATCTTCAACATGACGGACGGGCGCGCGATTTTCCATCGCACCGTGTATGACGGATTGCGCACGGATGGCAACGTGAGTTTCAACGAATCGCGTGACCTCAGCGTGCAGCCGATTTTCCGCTTGACGCTGAAGGGAAGTTTTTGAGCCGCCTGGCGAAAGGGCTGCGCGCGTCGCTGGCCGCCGACTTCGCCTAAGAGAGCCCGGCGCTCCTCAGGGCGGATGACCGGCGCGCGCGGAGCCTCGATGACCGCTTGGTGTTCGTGGGCCAACGCTTCAGTTGAACCCGTGCTGACGCAGCTTGTTGGTAATCACGTACTGGAGGCAGTCGCCTTGGCTCACGAAGCTGCGCGGATGGTTGAATGCCATCCAGCCAGTGTCGCGGCATTCGTGCACCTCGATCGGAGCGCCGCACAGTTGCCCTACCGCGACGCTCGTCGGCTCGCCGGTCGGCACGATGAAGGTCTGCGCGGTCACGACCGGGCTCGCCGTGAGGTTCTTGCCGCGATGGACTCGCAACGGCGGCTCGAGAAACGCCTGGCCGGCCGTGTAGATCGTCTCACCACCGCAGCCATCCTCGATGCTCAGCGTGCCGGTGGTGACGACCGTGTACGCGCCCACTCCAGGGTGGTAGTGCCAGCCCAGCACCTCGCCCGGGGCGACCGTCAACGTCCGCATGGTCACGGTGGCTGGGCCACCGACTAGGGCAGAATGCTCCATCGTGCCAACCGCGATGATCTGACTCACGGCCGCATAAGCCGTTACACCGATCAGGCAGCTAGCGGCGACTGCACCGGCCGCTATGGCCAACGGAAGTCGCCGTGCGCGCACGGCTGTCGCGATGCCGGCAAAGGTTGCGTTGCTCATGTTCTCTCCTTATGGGAAGTGGAAGTACTCCGCGAGGACGTTAGGCGACCGCGCCGTCTATCTCCTGACGAAAAGTTGATATGCTCCTGACATCGATCTCATCGGCGTCTGGCGGATGAGTGATCAATCGACATCCCGGGCTGACTTCGAGGGCCGGTCGGCGTTTCGGCTCGGCGAGCTCACGGTCGAACCGTTGACCGGTGAGATCCGCGGTCCGGCCGGCCGAGAACGGCTCGATCCCAAGGTTATGGAGGTCCTCTGGCTGCTTGCCCGGCAGCCCGGCCAAGTCGTGCTCCGCGAGGAGTTGCTGCGGCGCGTCTGGCCCGGTGTCGTGGTGAGTGACGACGCGCTGTCGCGATGCATCTACCAGTTGCGGCGCCACCTAAACGACGTAGCCGGGAATGACTCCTACAAGGAACTGCTGGAGACGTTGCCCAAGCGGGGGTACCGGCTGAATTGTGTGCCGG